>NZ_NEWJ01000023.1:0-37970 GCF_002135045.1 Halorubrum sp. SD683 | reverse complement strand
CCCCCATCTCCGCCGGAACAGCCGGCCAGCCCGGTGATTCCGGCCGCGCCGACCGCGGCGCCGGTTCGTCGCAGATACGCTCGCCGTGTGTGTTCGTCTCGCATACAGTGTTCGACACCGGACACCATCATGAAGGGCCGAGTTAAGATGTTAACAGACCGCGGGGTGTCGAGGGAATACGCCGAAAACGGGCGCCGAAACCGCGGTTTCCGAACGACGAGCCGTCGGTCCGACGACCGCGGCGCCTCGGTCGTGTCGCCGCGTCCCCGGTCTACTCCAGCCCGTCGAGCGCGGCGACGACGCTGCGGAGCAACTTCTTCTCGCCGCGGCGCATGTTCTTCGAGACGGCCGCGGTCGAGACGTCGAACTCGTCCGCGAGCGTCGACAGCGTCGCCTCGCGGGGCGACTCGAAGTAGCCCGCGTCGGCGGCCGTCTCGATGGTCTCGCGCTCGACGTCGGTCAGGTCGCGGCACGCGTCCAGCATCGTCGAGGCCGCGTTCGCGTTCCGCATCGTGTCGAACAGCGCCTCCATCGAGAGCTCGGACCGGTCCTCGACGACGAACTCGTTGCCCTTCTCTAAGTCGTGGAGCGCCGCTTCCGTCGTCGCCTCGTCGTCGAACCCGACCTGCCAGCGCTCGGACCCGTCCTCGATCAGGAACGGGCCCGTGATGTAGCCGCCGTGGTCGGTTATCGTCGACATCGCGTTCGTCTCCTCGATGACGGTCCGGATGATCGCCGTCCCGTCCTGCTTCGAGAACAGCCGGTACTCGGCCATGTTCTCGTGGTCGCGGAGGGCGGTGAGCCCCTCGCCGAGCTCGTAGCGGTCCGGCGACTCGACGAGCAGCCGCGTCTCCAGCTGCTCCGCCGCGGTGTCCAGCTGCCAGTGCATAGCGGAGAAGGAGACGTCGTGGTCCGCGGAGGTGTCGATGAACGGGCAGTCGAACTGCTCCATATCCATCGTGACGTCGAGCATGACACGACCTTATCCCCCGCGTATATAACGGTTGTTCCTGTGGAACGCTCGGTGAAGACTCAAAACCTTGTCTGGCACGTCATAACAGCCGTCGCCCCCGGTGTCTCGGTCGACCTCGTCACTGCGTACGCGCGACCCCTCGCAGACGCATATTGTGCCCGAGGAGCCTGAAACGCTGTTTGATCGCGACCCCTCTGTCACCGATCGGGTCGCCGACCGACCGATCGTCTTCGGGACACGTCGGGCGAACACGGACAGTCGGGGCCCCACGGCCGATGCGCGAGGGTGTGAACGCCTTCCTTGAGGCGCTTGGCATCAGCTTCCGACGGGACGCACGAAGCCGCGGTCCACGGATCAACAAGCTCGACGGTCAACTTGATCGCGAGCAGAAGCCCCGCGGCGAGTACTACGATGATTCCTGAACGACCGGGTAGGTCGTGATCAGGGGGTACTGACAGTGTAGCTCGCCCGATACAGTGTCCCGTCGTAGACGACCATTGCCTCACTACCCGACAGGTCAACGAGATCAACCGATTCGGGGTCGCTATCAGAGGCGAACAGGCGCACAACGAGCGTCCGGTACGCCGATGACGCGTCGTCGATCGGCTGATCGTGGCCGTACTCTTGATCGATTGCCGCCTGAAGAATATCGTGTTGGCGGTCGGTGAGCGTCGACGCTTCGAGTTTTACGGCGTCCGTCCGAGACCGCGTAAGGACATCGGATACATAGGCCTCTTCTGAGGTAACGACCGTCGAGCCTTCGAGTCTGTAGCTGTGTAAGCGCGTCTCGGTCGCCTCGCCGGTAACCGAGAGCCGGAGCTGTCCGTCTCCGTAGCGGACGTTATCATACTCGGGAGTCGGAGCGACCAGCGACTCCGTTGGTCCGCTTGGCGTCGCCGGATAGACCAGTTCCCCATCGCCGGAGACGCGCCCTTCGGTCCGGGAGAGTCTCCGCCAGAGTTCGTTTATGAGACCGGTTCGGAGGGCGCTTCGATCAACCGCCGGGAGGGCATCGAAAGAGACCGTCTCATCGTCGTCGACCGAGGTCGTCGCCGGGACTGTCGCCTCGAATTCGATCGGATAGGCCATCGCCGGCGTATGCCCCGTCGTTTCGTGAGTGAGTTCGTAGAACGCTCCGTCCTGCTGGACGATCTCTCCTTCGGCAACCAGCGTGTCGGCAGCGGTATAGGACGCCGATCCGTCGTCGAGTACACGCCGAACAAGGGTGTGTCCGTACGGGCCGAGCGCACGAACTGTCACCGGCGTGGTGGTCCGCTCGGCGACGGTCGAGGGGGTCTGGGCGCGCAATGACAGCGATCCGATCTTGTCGTGCGCGGGCCCGAATATCGGTCTCACACACCCCGCGGTCGCGATGAGTCCGCTGGTCGCAAGGAGGGCACGACGTGTGGAGGACATACACCGGTTGTCTACTCCGAGTTTCAAAAAAAAAATTGTTACTGCTCACTCCGAGCGAGGCGCTCTCCGCCCGCCAGCCCCGCTCCGAGCCGATCTCCTCGCCTCGCCTACTCGCCGAACCGCTCTTTCAGCGCCGCGCGGTCGATCTTCGACGGGCCGGAGGTCGGCATCTCGTCGACGAACGCCAGCGCCTTCGGGACCGCGTACCGGGCGACCCGCGAGGCGAGGTGCGACTCCACGTCGTCGAGCGAGAGCGACTCGTCGCCGACGAGTATCGCCTTCCCGACCGTCCCCCAGCGCTCGCTCGGAACGCCGATCACGACCGCCTCCTCGATCCGCGGGTGGTCGGTGAGCGCGTCCTCGACGCGGGGCGGGTAGACGTTCTCGCCGCCCGAGACGAACATGTTCTTCTTGCGCCCCTCGATGTGGTAGTAGCCGTCCTCGTCGACGCGCGCGAGGTCGCCGGTCGACACCCAGTCGCCGAACGTCTCGGCCGTCTCCTCCGGTTCGTCCCAGTATCGGTCCGCGGCGGCCGGCCCGGCGAGCTCCAGTTCGCCGACGGTGCCGTCGGGCACGGGACCGTCCTCGTCGACGACGCGCGCGTCGACCGCGAGCGCCGGGACGCCGACGCTCCCGGTCTTCTCCGGCGGGAAGTCGTCGGGCATCGCGAAGTTGTTCGGCCCGCATTCGGTGAGGCCGTACCCCTGCGATATCTCGACGCCGCGGTCCCGCCACGCGGCGATGACGCCCTCGCGGCAAGGGCCCCCGCCGCTCTTCACGAAGCGGAGCGAGGAGAGGTCTGTGGCGTCCCACTCGTCGTGGCGGGCCATCATCCGCAACACCGCCGGGACCGCGACGAGCGTCGTCGCCGACTCGCGCTCGACGTCGCGCAGGACGCGGCCGGGGTCGACCTCCGGGCTCAGGAGGATCCGCCCCCCCATCTGGAAGAAGGGGACCGTCAGCACGTTCCAGCCGCCGGTGTGGAACATCGGGAACACCATCGGCGTCACGTCGTCCTCGCGGAGCCCCCACGCGGTGATCGTGTTGAACGCGTTCCAGCGGATCGCGCCGTGACTGATGACCGTCTCTTTCGGCGTGCCCGTCGAGCCCCCGGTGTGTAAGAGGAGGTGCGGGTCCGCGAGCGACACGTCGGCGGTTTCGACGGGCGAGCCGTCCCCGGGCAGATCCCGCGTGTACGGGCGCCACGCGTCGTCGCCGTCGGTCGGGATCGAGCGGACCGCGGGCTCGACGTCCGCCCGCTCTAACGCGTCGATGACGTCGCCGCCGAACGGGGCCTCGACGAGGAGCAACTCGGGGTCGACGGTGCCCAACACCGCGGCGAGGTCGCGCTCCGCGAGGCGGTGGGAGAGCGGCGCCAGCACCGACCCGGTCTTCCCGGTCGCGAAGTACAGGTCGACGAGCTCGACGCGGTTCCGGGAGACGACGGCGACGCGGTCGCCCGCCTCGACGCCGGCGTCGCGGAGGAAGCGCGCGGTCCGGTTGGCGCGCTCGTCCAGCTCCGCGTAGGTGTACTCGGCGTTCGCGGCCGTGTCGGTGACGGCGACGCGGTCCGGCGAGAGCCGCGCGCGGCGGGCCGACAGCGAGCCGACCCAGTCGTACCCCCGGTCGCCGTGCGGGTGCGGTCGCGGGTCGGACTCGGCGCCGACCTCCTCCGTACGGTCGTCTCCCCGCGGATCGTTTCCGGTCGCCATCTCAGGCGACCCCGCCGAGGAAGGCCCGGATTCGGTCGTTGACGCGCTCGCGCTCCTCGACGAAGAAGAGGTGCGGCCCGCCGTCGAACAGGTCGACCTCCGCGTGCGGGAGACGCTCGGCGAGCAGCTCCGCGTTCTCGACCGGCAGCACGCGGTCCGCCGTCCCGTGGAGGACGAGCGCCGGGACGGACAGGTCGCCGATCCGGTCGCTCGCGTCGAACGCCGCCACCGCGGCCGCCTGCGCCTCGCGGCCGGTCGGGGTCGCGTCGCCCGTCAGCCGCCAGTCGACGATCCGGTCGACGAGTTCGGGCTCGCGGTCGTAGAAGCCGTCGGAGACCGCCGGCTCCATCAGGTAGCGAATCCGTTCGCGGGCGTCGGCGTCCTCGGGCGCGGAGAAGATGTGCTCTTGTACCTCGGGCGGGGTCGGTGCCGCGTCGTCGCCCCCGGGAGAGGTACACAGCAGCGTCAGCGAGGCGACCCGGTCGTCGGAGAGGGCCAACTCCTGCGCGATCATCCCGCCCATCGACGCGCCGCAGACGTGGGCCGCCTCTACGCCGCGGTCGTCGAGGACCGCGGCCGCGTCGGCCGCCATCTCGGCGACGGTGTACGGCCCGTCCGGCACGTCCGAGTCTCCGGTCCCGCGGTTGTCCGGCCGGAGCACCTCGTAGTCGTCGGCCAGCGCCTCGGCGAGCCACCGCCACATCCACCGGCCGTACCCGAGCCCTTCGAGCAGCAGCACGGTCGGTTCCCCGGGATCCCCGTCGACGGCGTAGTCTATCGTCACGCCGTCCCGTGTCACGGTTGGCATACTCGGATCGACCACGCCGTCCCTCATCAACCCGGGCGTTAACGTTTCAACCGTCTCCCGGTCGGACCGGCGCGAGCGACGCGGTACACACTCAAGTCCCTCCCGGGCGACCGCCCCGCATGGACGACGCCGCCTTCCTCTTCGTCTCGGCCGACGCCGCGCTGATCGCCGATCTGGCGTGGCAGGTTCACCGCGAGGGCCACGACGTGAAGTACTACGTCGAGGCCGAAAGCGACCAGTAGATCGGCGACGGGTTCGTCCCGAAGACTGACGACTAGCGCGCCGAGGTCGACTGGGCCGACGTGACCGTCTTCGACGACATCTGGGTCGGTTCCGGCGTCGGTACGTGCGAACCCGCCCAGAAACGACGCGAACAGGGGGAGGCCGTCGTCGGCGGGCCGCCGAACACCGACCGCCTCGAAGAGGACCGCGGCTACGCGACGGAGGTGCTCGAAGACCACGGCGTCAACACGGTCGAACACCACGTGTTCCGCGAGTTCGACGCCGGTATCCAGCACGTCCAACGGAACCCCGGATCTTACGCGATCAAACCGCTCGGCGAGGTACAAAACGTCAAGCGCCTGCTGTACGTCGGCGACGAGGACGACGGGGGCGACGTGGTCGACGTCCTCCGCGCGTACAAGGAGGCGTGGGGGAACCGGATGTAGGGGTTCCAGCTCCAGCGGAAGGTCGAGGGCGCCGAGGTGGCGATCTGCGGCTTCTTCGACGGGAACGAGTTTGTCGACCGCGTCAACTTCAACTTCGAGCACAAGAAGCTGTTCCCGGGGAACATCGGGCCCTCGACCGACGAGATGGGGGCCTCGATGTTCTGGGCGGGACGGAACAGGCTCTTTCGAGAGACGTTCGGGAAGCTCGAAGGGTGGCTCGCCGACGAGGGGTACGTCGGGAGCATCGACATCAACTGTATCGTCAACGAGACGGGGATCTACCCGCTGGAGTTCACGCCGCGGTTCGAATACCCGACGATCGCCCTCCAGGAGGAGTCGATCGAGTCGTCGACGGCCGAGTTCTTCCACGACCTCGCGCACGGCGACAAGCCCGAGCCCGACCTCCACGACGGCTACCAGATCGCCGTGCGAGTCGTGCTGCCGCCGTTCCCGTTCGACGACGAGCAGACGTACGACGAGAACTCGCGGAACGCCGCCGTCGTCTTCGACGCCGCGGACAGAGCGGGGATCCACATCGAGGACGCGAAGCGGGTCGACGGCCAGTGGCGCGTCGCCGGCGAGAGCGGGATGCCGATCGTCGTCACCGGGAAGGGAGAGACGATGGGGGCGGCGCGCAAACGGGCGTACGGGCGCATCGACGACGTCGTGATGCCGAAATGTACTACCGCGACGACATCGGCGAGCGCTGGATCGACGGCGCCGGCGACCGGCTTCAGGCGTGGGGGTACCTCGGCCCGTGACGCGCGGGTCGGTCCGACCGGCGCCCGAGACGGGGCCGCGAGGCTCCACGAGTTTTTAACGGTCCGGCGCAACTACACGTGGTATGCCGAAGTACTCGACGGGCGGCGGCGACGACGGCGACGCGTGCGAGCTCTGCGGGCGCGAGACCGCGGACCTCCGCAAGGCGACGGTCGCCGGCGCCAAGCTGCTCGTGTGTTCGAACTGCCGCCCCCACGACGACGCCGGCAACGCCCCCAGCGACCGCGGCGGTCCGAGCGGCGGGTCGCGGGGCGGGAGCCCCGGCGGCGCCGGCTCCGAGTCACAGCCGACGGAGAGCCGGAACAAGGAGCTCGCCCGGAAACAGGCGAAGATGTACGACTCCGCGACCGGCGACTCGAAGCGCTGGGAGGAGGAGGGGACGAGCTACGAGTCGGACCGGCTGCCGTACCTCGTCTCCGGCTACGGGGACGTCGTCACCGAGGCGCGGCAGGACGCCGGGCTGACGGTCGAGGAGGTCGCGGCCGAGTTGGAAGTCGACGAGGACGACCTCCTCGCGGTCGAGGACGGCCGGGCCGCGACCGCCAACGTCGGCGGCTCTGTCGTGCGCGCGCTCGAAGAGCGATTCGGGATCGACGTCGTCGACGAGTGACTCTGACCGAGACGCGCGGATGAAGGCGATCAAAGACAGCGTCCACGGGCACGTCCGGCTCGGCGACCTCGCCGCCGAGCTGGTCGACACCCCCGCGTTCCAGCGGCTGCGACACATCAAGCAGCTCTCCACGGTCCGGCTCGTCTACCCCTCCGCGAACCACACGCGGTTCGAACACAGCCTCGGCGTCTACCACCTCGCGGGCCGCGCGGTCGATGGACTCGGCGTCGACGGCGACACCGCCGCGCACGTCCGCGCCGCGGCGATGCTCCACGACGTGGGACACGGCCCGTACGGGCACCAGACCGAGGGGATCATCCGGCGCGCGACCGGCCGCGACCACGACGACGTGGGGTGGCTGCTCACCGACGCCGACCGCGAGGTCTGTCAGGTCCTCGAACGCAACGGGCTCGACCCTGAGCGCGTCGCCGCCCTCATCGACGGCGCGGGCGCGCTCGGCCCCCTCGTCTCGGGCGAGCTCGACGTGGACCGCATGGACTACCTCGTGCGCGACGCCCACCACACGGGCGTCCCGTACGGCACCGTCGACACCGGCCGGCTCGTCACGGAGCTCCGGCTGGTCGGCGGAGACGGGGCCGGCGGGTCGGCCGACCTCGTCTCGGACCCGGGCCACGCTGTCGACCTCGTCTTGGACGAGGGGAACGTTGCGACCGCGGAGAGTTTGCTCGTCGCGCGCTCGCTGATGAACGCCGTCGTCTACCGCCACCACGTCTCCCGCGTGGCGGGCGCGATGCTGGAGCGCGCCTGCGAGCGCTACCTCGACCGGACCGACACCGACGCGGCGGCGTTCCGCCGGATGGCGGACCACGACCTCCTCGTCGAACTCCGCGAGCGCGTGCCGGCGCTCGGCGAGCGCATCGAGCGGCGCGACCTCTACAAGCGCGCGGTGTGGGCGGGGATCGACGAAGTGCCGGCTGGCACGGTCGACGCGGGGCGCGCCGAGGAGCGGACCGCCGAACGCGAGATCGCGGACGCCGCGGGGGTCGACCGCGACGCGGTGATCGTGGACATTCCCTCGCGACCGACCCTCAAGGAGTCCGGCTCCGCCGTCGTCGTCGACGGCGTCCCGCAGCGGTTGGAGGACGCCTCCGAACTCGTCACCGGGCTCCGCGCCGCCGAGCGCCGCCGCTGGACGCTCGGCGTCTACTGTCCCGCGGAACGCGTCGACCCGGTCGCGACCGCGGCGCGGGAAGTATTGGGACTGCGCGCGACGGAGCGGCCCGCTCCCTGACCCCCGCCGACGGCGACGCCCCGGGGCTCGGGCGCCGCGGCGTGCTCTCGCTTCCGCCGCGACCGCGCGCTCAGTTTTGCCACCCCTGATCGCTCACCGCCGGCGTCACTCCTCGTTCGGTCCCGGAACCGCCAACACGGGTCGGTCGGCGTTCAACACGAGCGCCTGCGTCGTGCTGCCGAAGACCACCTTGCCGGCCGGACTCCGCTTGCGCCCGGACACGCAGATGAGGTCTGCGTCGATGTCGGTCGCGGCCGCGAGGATCTCCTCGCCCGGATCGCCGCTGGCCTCGTAGTGGACGCAGTTCACGCCGGCGTCCTCCAGAATCTCCCGGGCGCGCCGCACGGTCCCGATCTGGTGGACCGACGCGCCTTCCGGGTTGTCTCGGAACACGTGACAGAGGTGCGCGGTCACCTCGTCGGGATCGCCCGGGAGGTCGATCACCGCCTCGGCCTGTGCGATCGCTCGCGGCTCGTCGTCGAGTCCGATGCCGAGCAACACGTCGTACATACGTGACACTTCGCACGGTCGCCTCATAAACCGTGCCACGGATTCGCGGCTGACGGGAGCCGATCGGCGGCTTCCGGCGCCGCCGCGGCGGGAGCGACACTCACAGCCTTTTACCGGTTGCCGCCGAAGCCGGACGCATGATCACGGTCAAGGACACCGTCCACGACCACATCGAGATCGACGGTGTCGCCGCGGACCTCGTCGACACCCCTGCCCTCCAGCGGCTCCGCCACGTCAAACAGCTCGGCACGGTCCAGCTCGTCTACCCCTCCGCGAACCACACGCGGTTCGAACACAGCCTCGGCGTCTACCACCTCGCGAGCCGCGCGCTCGACCACCTCGGGATCGAGGGGAAGCGCGCCGACCGCATCGAGGCGGCGGCGATGCTCCACGACGTGGGGCACGGCCCGTTCAGCCACAACCTCGAATCGCTCACCCACCGCCGGACCGGGAAGTACCACGACGACGTCGACGAGCTGCTCGCGACCGGCGCGGTCGGCGAGGTGCTGCGCGACCACGACCTCGACCCGGACCGGATCGCCGACATCGTCGCCGGCGAGGGGCCCTACGCCGGGCTCGTCTCGGGCGAGCTCGACGTGGACCGCATGGACTACCTCGTGCGCGACGCCTACCACACCGGCGTCCCGTACGGCACGATCGACACCGAGCGGTTCGTCCGTGAGCTGACGTTCGTCGAGCGCGGCGAGGTCGCGGACGGCGGGGAGAGCGCCGCCACCGACGGCGACACCCCGGACCGCCGCGGCCCGGAGCTCGTCTTGGACGAGGGGAACGTCCAGACCGCCGAGAGCCTGCTCCTCGCCCGCGCGCTGATGAACCCGGTCGTCTACACCCATCACGTCGCGCGGATATCGAAGGCGATGCTGCGTCGGGCCGCGAGCGAACTCCTCGACGCGACCGCGACGACGGCGGCCGAGCTGCGCCGGATGGACGACCACGACTTCCTCGCCGCGATCCGCGACTGCCCGGGGACCGCGGAGCTCTCCCGGCGGTACGACGAGCGCGATCTGTACAAGCTGGCGGTGTGGGCCGAGTACGACGACGTGCCGGAGCGGGTCCACGAGGCGGACCGCGCGGCCGAGACGGCGCTCGAACGCGAGATCGCCGCGGAGGCGGGCGTCGCCCGCGACCACGTGATCCTCGACGTGCCCCCCGAGCCGACAATGCGGGAGTCGACCGCGCGCGTCACCGTCAACGGCGAGATCCGGCGGCTGGAGCGCCAGTCGCCGCTCGTCTCCGCGCTCCGGACCGCCCAGCGCAACCAGTGGCGCCTCGGGGTGTACGCCCCGGCACCGGCCACCGACCGCGTCGGCCGCGCGGCCGCGGACGTGCTCGGCCTCGACCCGGACGGGCTCGTGACCGAGGTGCGCGGCGCGATGCCGACGACGCTCGACGAGTTCGAGTGAGGTTTATGCCGTCGCCGACCGATCCGCCGGCGTGACCGACGACCACCGCGAGAACCGCCGGCTCTGGAACGAGTGGAGCGACGCGTTCCAGGCGCTGTGGAACGCCGACACGGACGAGTCCGGAGTTCCGCCGGTCCCGACGCCCTTCGACCCGGACAGCCACGCGGCGGCCGGCTCGGAGTTCCCGCCGCCGATAGCGGGCGCGGACGTCGTCGAACTCGGCTGCGGCGGCGGCCAAGGGAGCGTGGGGACGGCGCTGGCTGGCGCCGACCGCGTGGTCGGCGTCGACATCGCCGAGGGGCAGCTCGATCACGCGCGCCGGCTCCGCGACTACTACGGCGTCGACGCCCGGTTCCTCCAGGGTGACGTGACCCGGATCCCGCTCGCAGACGACGCGTTCGACGCGGCGTTCTCCGAGGCGGCGTTCCAACTCGTCGCGGACCTCGACGCCGCGGTGCGCGAGGCGCGTCGCGTCCTCCGGCCGGGCGGCGCGTTCTACCTGTCGGTGATGCACCCGTTCCGGGAGCTGATCGACCCGGAAACCGGAACGATCGACAGGGGGTATCACGCGCCGCCGCGGCGGGAGATCGAGATCGACGAGTCGTACGATGCCGACCTCGTCGCCTTCGACCGGTCGGTCTCCGAGCTCCACCGCGCCCTCGTTGACGCGGGGTTCGACGTCGAGCGTGTCGTGGAGCCGGAGCCCGCGGGCGGCGAGACGACGAGCGAGGGCGACGCCGCGTCGGCCGCCGAGCCACGGGCGCTCCTCCCGGACACGCTCGGGTTCTGGGCGCGGCTCGACGCGCCCTGACGCCCCTGCTCGGAGGTGCCGCCGCTCGGTGCCGCTCCCACGACGTTTTCCCCGCGGCGCGACGAGCCTCCGGTATGTATCTTGAAGGGACGATCCTCGTCGGCCCCGACTTCGAGCCGGTCGAGGGCCGGGTCGTCGTCGCGGACGGCGAGGTCGTCCGGGTCGAGGAGGCGACCGTCGAGAGCGACGACGTGATCCTCCCGGCGTTCGTCAACGCGCACACCCACATCGGCGACTCGATCGCCAAGGAGGCGGGCGAGGGCCTCTCGCTCGACGAGCTGGTCGTGCCGCCGGACGGGCTGAAACACCGGCTCCTCCGGGCGGCCGACCGCGGGCAGAAGGTGGCCGCGATGGCGCGCACGCTGCGGTACATGGAGTCGACCGGCACGGGGACGTTCCTCGAGTTCCGCGAGGGGGGCGTCGACGGCGTCGCCGCGCTCCGCGACGCGGTCGCCGGAGCGGGCGTTCCGTTCGGCGAGCGGGCGATCGACCCGGTGGTCTTCGGGCGCGACGACCCCGACGTGCTCTCCGTCGCGGACGGGTACGGCGCCTCCGGCGCCCGCGACGCGGACTTCGACGCGGTCCGGACGGCGACGCGGGACGCAGGCAAGCCCTTCGGGATCCACGCCGGGGAGCGCGACGCCGACGACATCAACGCCGCGATGGACTTAGCGCCCGACTTCCTCGTCCACATGGTCCACGCCGAGCCGATCCACCTCGAACGGCTCGACGACCGCGGGACGCCGGTCGTCGTCTGCCCCCGGTCGAACCTCGTCACCAACGTCGGCGTGCCGCCGCTCCGCGAGCTGAGCGAGCGAACGACCGTCGCCCTCGGCACGGACAACGTGATGACCGACTCGCCCTCGATGTTCCGCGAGATGGAGTTCGCGGCGAAGCTGTCCGACCTCCCGGCCCAAGCGATACTGCGCATGGCGACGGCCAACGGCGCGGAGATAGCCGGGGTGGACCGCGGCGTGATAGAGCCCGGTGCCGACGCCGACCTGCTCGTCCTCGACGGCGACTCCGACAACCTCAGCGGCGCTCGCGACCTCGTCCGCGCGGTCGTCAGGCGGGCCGGACAGGCAGACGTCTCGCGGGTCGTCATCGGCGGCAGGCAGGTCGTCCCCCGCGACGACTGAATCGCGCTCTCGCCTTCCGCCGCGACTCCTCGCTCGCTCCGCTCCCGGTCCGATTCCGCACCGCGTCGACGGGATGAAATGGCTTCCGAGCGTACGACCGCGCGATGACGACGCTCTCGTTGCTCGCCGGACTCGCGCTTGGACCGATCGTCGGTCTCGTCGCGACGCTCGCGATGGATCAGGTGATGCCTCGGCTCCCCGAGGGGACGACGGCCCCGAAGGTCGCCGCCGGCGTGCTCACGGACACGCCGGTCGACGACGCGCCCGAGCGGCTGGCGACGTGGGTCCACTACGTCGCCGGCGGCGGCTCCGGCCTGCTGTTCGTCGGGCTGGCGGCCGCGACCGGGTCGCTGCTCGGTCTCGGTCCCCTCGTGGCCGTCGCGGTCGCCGGGGTCGTCCAGCTCGCGCTGATGGTCGGCTTCTTCGCGCTCGTCCCGCTGCCGCGCGCGTCGGGGCTCCCGCGTCAGCGGCTCGGTCGGGTCCGGCGCGACTGGGCCGTCTCCGCGGCGGCGTACGTCGTCGTCGCCGCCGCGATCGTCGGGGTCGCGACCGGGATCTGAGCGGCGGTCGCCGGCGGCGACGCGGCGGCCGCGTCCCGGGAGAGAAACGGTTTAGTCGCTGGCTCCGGCCGGATCGGGTATGCACGCAATCACTCGATCCGGGTGGATCGAGGTCATCTCGGGGTCGATGTTCTCGGGCAAGACGGAGGAGCTGCTCCGCCGGCTCCGGCGGTCCGAGATCGCCGGCCAGTCGGTCGCCGTCTACACGCCCGCGATCGACGACCGCTACGGCGAGGCGACGATCGGGAGCCACACGGGCCGGCAGTGGGAGGCGACCGTCGTCGAGAACGAGGGAGACGGGCCGCTCGACATCCTCGACGACGACCCCGCCGAGGTCGTCGCGATCGACGAGGCGAACTTCTTCTCGGACGCGCTCGTCGAGGTCTGTAACGCCCTCGCGGACCGCGGCAGCCGCGTGATCGTCTCGGGCACCGACCAGACGTTCCGCGGCGAGCCGTTCGAGCCGCTCCCGCAGCTCATGGCGACCGCCGAGTACGTCGACAAGCTCCAGGCCATCTGCTCGGTCTGCGGCGAGCCCGCCTCTCGGAACCAGCGGCTCATCGAGGGGGAGCCCGCCCACGTCGACGACCCGACGATACTCGTCGGCGCCGAGGAGTCCTACGAGGCGCGGTGCCGCGACTGTCACGTCCTCCTGACCGGCGACCGCCCCGACGCGGAGCGACCGTTCGAGAGCCCGGAGGCCGACTCCGCGAACGACTGAGCCGGTCCCGCGACGCCGCCCCTCGACGGTGGGGACGAACCGCGGCTCAGTCGGGCCCGTTCGCCAGCCGATAGGCCCAGAGGTGGCCGCCGCCGTCCGGTAGATCGATCGGTCGATACGTCCGAATCAGCGCGGTTCCGTCGGCGAGCGCCAGCCGCTCGTCGTCGACCGGCTGCCGGGCGTCGACGATCCGCTCGATCCCGTCGACGAACCCCTCCGGATCGGCGAACCGCCTGCTCAGTTGGACGGCGAGTTCCCGGCAGTCGCGCCTGGCGGCGGCCTCCGGGTCGCCGTCGATGTCGAACAGCTCGTACACCCGCTCGTTCGCGCGTATCACGCGCCTGTCCCCGTCCTCGACGAGCATCCCGACGGGGAGCGCGTCCAGCGCGGTCGACAGGACGGCGTTCGTCCGCTCGATCTCGCGCTTCCGGGCCTCCGCCTCGGTGACGTCCTCGAACTGTGAGAAGACGCCGATCACCGCTCCGTCCTCGTCGGTCACCACCTGGTTGTGCCACGCGCAGCGGATCCGCTCCCCGTCGCTGCGGACGTTCTCGTTGACGCTCTGGTACCCGCCCTTATTCGCGAGCAGGTCGCGTTCGAGCACCGCGACGTGTCGGCGTTCCGTCTCGGGAACGAACGGGAGCCACGTCCCGCCGAGGAGTTCGGACTCCTCGTAGCCGAGGATCTCCTCGGCGGCGGGGTTCACCCGAACGATCCGGAACTCGTCGTTGTACTCGATCGTTCCCAGCGGTGACTGGCCGATGAACCGCGACAGCCGCTCCTGGCTCGCGGCGAGCGCGGCCCGCGACCGGTGTTGGTCGACGGCGTTGCGGACGCGGTTGGCCAACACCTCGTACTGGTCGTTTCCCCCGCGCTTCTGGATGTAATCGGTCGCGCCGACGGAGATGGCCTCGCTCGCTATCTCCTCGCTCCCCTTCCCGGTGAACAGGACGAACGGGGTGTCGACGCCGTTGTCGCGGGCGCGCTGGAGGAAGGCCAACCCGTCGGTCTCGGGCATGTCGTAGTCGGAGACGACGCAGTCGATCGGCGCCGACTCCAGCGCGTCGAGGGCGTCCTCGACGCTCGTCTCGGAGCTGACCTCGAACGTCTCGTCGATTCGTTCGAGATACGTCGCGGTCAGATCGAGGAAGGCCGGGTCGTCGTCGACGTGGAGGACGCGGACCGTCGACGGGTCGTCCGACTTGGGGTCCGCTGGAGGCCCCGTCATGCGCACCCATACCGCGACCTGCGCAATATACGTTCGGGTCCGTTTATCAAACGGTTCGGGCGGGCGGTCGGCTCACTCCGCGGCCGCTTGGTCGTCCCGGTGCCCGCCTGCGATCGCCGGGTCGGATTCGCGCTCGTCCGCCGCCGTCGAGTCGTCGGCCGGGAACTCCCCGTCCGCGGTCGCGAGCCGGAACAACCCCACGAGCGCGCCGGCCGCGATCAGCGTTCCCTCGACCTTCGCGGCCGCGTACACCCACTCGCGCGGCTCCGCCTCGCCGGCGTTCCGGTAGAGCGCGCGGGTCCAGAGCGCGACGACGCGGCGCGGCGCGACGGCCTCGATCAGTCCGCCGAGTCCGGCCACCAACAGCAGTAGCGCTTTCATACGCCCCCTTCGTCGGGGGCCCTCAAAAGCGGCCCGGGGACTGCGGCGTCGTTCGGCGTCGGTCCCTCAGCCGTCCGCTACCGGCTCAGCGGCGTCGAGATACCGCCGACAGGTCGCGGCCGCCCACTCCCGCACCGCGGCGTCCCTCGTCCACAGCAGGGCGGCGACCCCCGCTCCGTCGATCAGCCCGACGGCCGCGCGGTCGTCGGCGAGGACGACCGCGATCGGAGACTCGCCCTCGTGGCGGTACGCGTCGACGCCGCGGTCGGCGAGCGCGCGGCGGACGACCGCCCCCGTCGTTCCGGTGAGGCGGTCGGCCGCGGAACCGGTGAACACGACGCGGCCCTCGCTCGGCGCGGTCGCGTCGGCGGCGGCGCCGGATTCGTGCGCCTCGTCTCCCGCCGATAGCGACGCGTTCAGTCGGCCGGCGAGGTCGGCGTCGAACCGCGGCACGACCGCGACGACGCTGTCGGACCCACCGATCAGCTCGGCGAGTCGGCCCACGGGCGTCGGCGAACCTTCCGGCTCGTCGGCGCCGTTCGCCGAGCCGCTCGCGCGTTCGACGATCGCGGTCCGATCGCCGAGGCCCGCGGGGTCGCAGTCGACTTCGCGCGCTACGATCGACCGAAGGACCGCCGCGGGCGACGCGGAGCCGTCGTCGCTCACGCGTCTCGCTCGTCCGCGGCGGTCGCGTCGCTCTCGCCGCCCGGCCACCTGTCCGGCGCGTCCGGGCGCGTCGGGTACGACTGCCGGCCGCCGCTCGCCTTCCGCGCGAGCAGCCGCGCGGTGGCGCGCCGGCGGTCGTCCGGCCGCTCCGCCGTGGTCTCGTCGTAGTAGCGCACGCTCAAGGCCAGTCCGGCGCGGAGCAGCTCGTTGGCCGCGAACCGGTATCGGTCGTCGCTCGGTCCCGACGGCGACGGGTCCGCCGACCGGAGGTGCCCCTCCACGAAGAGGTAGCCGCCCGGCGCGAGCGCCTCGACGAGGTCCGCGAACCGACCGAGCGCGTGGAAGAAGCTCATCGTGATCACGTCGTACGCCTCCGTCGGGAAGCCGTACGTCGAGACGTCGGCGCGGACCGCCTCGATCCGCCCGCCGATCCCGCGCTCGGCGGCGCGGTCGCGGACGACGCGGAGCCCCTCCGCCGACGCGTCGAGCGCGTCCACCTCGCGTCCGCGGTCCGCGAGGAACACGGCGTTGCGGCCGGTCCCCGCAGCCACGTCGAGCGCGCGACCGTCGGGGAGCGACGGCTCGTAGGCGCGAAGCACGGGGGACGGCTCCGGCGCGCGCGGGTACTCGCCCGACGCGAACCGCTCGTCCCAGTCGGTGTCGGTCACGGGCGCCCTTCGCCGCGCCGCGGCGTAAACCTCAGGGGCGTCTCGCCCGGACTGCGGGTATGAACGAGACCGAGGCCCCCGCCGAGCGACTGAACGCGCTCCTCGGCGACCGCGACGAGACGCTCGCGACCGCGGAGTCGCTCACCGGCGGGCTGGTCGGATCGCGGGTGACGGACGTGCCGGGCGCGAGCGCCTACTTCGA
The DNA here is from genome assembly GCF_002135045.1 of Halorubrum sp. SD683. Lineage (NCBI taxonomy): Archaea > Methanobacteriati > Methanobacteriota > Halobacteria > Halobacteriales > Haloferacaceae > Halorubrum > Halorubrum sp. SD683. The sequence continues at coordinate 21,441 of NZ_NEWJ01000023.1, read as the reverse complement.
CCGCGGCTTCGTGACGTACACCTACGACGCGAAACGCGAGCTGCTCGCCGTCTCCCGCGAGTCGCTCGACGCCCACGGCGCCGTGAGCGACCCCGTCGTCCGCGAGATGGCGGCGGGCGCCCGAGACCGGGCGAACGCGGACTGGGCGGTCGCGACGACCGGTATCGCCGGCCCGACGGGCGGCACCGACGAGAAGCCGGTGGGTCTCGTCCACTTCGGCGTCGCGCACGCCGCCCCGTGGGGAACCGGGGAGTCGTTCGTCCGGACCGTGCGGGCCGTCATCGACGGCGACCGCGACGCGGTGAAGCGGGGCGCCGCCGAGCGCGCGCTCGACGCGCTCGTCCGTGCGATCGAGGACGCCGACGGCTGAGCGACTGGGGACGCCGACGGCTGAGCGACCGAGGACGCCGCTCTCCTCGTCGTCGAGACGGTGTCCCGGCGATCGTCGGTGCCGGTGACCGTCGTCCGGTGAAGCGTTCGCGCCGTCAGTCGATGTAGGCGTTCCCGACGACGGCGACGAGCAGCGCCGCGATCACGATCCACGTGAGCGGTTCGACCGCGAGGAGGCGGAGCGGCCGCGCGGCCGACTCGCCGAAGCCGAAGAGGGCGCCGCCGGCGAGCGCTACCGCCAGCACGAGCGCGCCGACGATTCCGGCCACGCCGAGCAGCGCCCGGTCCGACGAGTCCATGGCGGCGATCCGCGCGGGACGTATATAAACGGATCCCGAACGCGAGACAGCGGTCGACGCGCCGTCGGGAAGGCGGCGGGCGTGAAAACCCGCGCCGCCGCGTCCGGTGTCAGTGGAGGTACTGGAAGGCGATCTCGGTGTCGTCCGACAGCTCTCGCTCCGTCCGCCACTCCCCGAGTTCGGTCGCGACGCGGCGCCACTCGACCGACTCCGACGGGATGGCCCCGACGAACCGGTCGAGTATCTGCCCGGCGTCGGCGTCGAGTTCAGCCGGCGTTATCACGAGGGTCTCGTCGCGGATCCCCCGCCCGACGCGGAGCCGGATCGCGTCCCCTTCTCGGATCTCGTGGTAGAGGTCCCTCGCGACTTTCCGGTCCGGGTGGTCGTACCTGAGGTCCTCGACCGCGTGGTGGAGCAGTCGCTGGACGGCGTCTCGGTCTCGGTTGTCGAACAGCGGGAGGGTCCGCCGGAACTCCCCGTCGCCCGTCGACTCGCTCATGGCGCCTCGTGGGACCCGTCGTCGCATAACGTCACCGGTGGACGCTGCGGGTGAGCGCGAAGATGAACAGGCCGATCATGAACGCGCCGACGAATCCTTCGGTGGCGGCGAGGAAACTGCCCGCGAAGTTCGGAACGGTCGCCGTGGGGCCGAATATCAGCGACGTGAACGACTGAACGCTCAACAGCCCGTATCCGAGCGGCGACGCGAACGGCGGGTCTGTGACGACCGCGGCGAAGAGCGCCGCGTAGACGACGACGGTGACGAGCGAGAATCCGATGGTGCGGCGCGGCTTCTCGCCGTACCCGCACGTGGCCGAGAGCGTGAGGTTCACCGCGACTAAGAACAGCAGTTTGAGCCGGCTGCGAAGCGACTCCTTGTGGGCGAACGCCCGGTCGACGTGCGTCCGGCGCCGGTAGTACATCTCCTTGATGAAAAACCGGGAGGCGGACTGGCTGTCGCCGACGCGCTCGGCCCCGTTCTTCGCCTTCAGGTACGTCACTTCGAGGTCCGACGCCTCGCCGTCGGCGAGCCAGCCCGCGAGCCGGCTTCGAACGCCGCCTCCGTCGGCCGGCTCTCCCGGACCCCCGCCCGATTCGTCGGCGGCGCCGCCGTCCGCGCCGGGCGCCTCGTCGGCGTCGTCCTCGATGGCGAACCGGTCCGCTTCGAGGCTGTACGTGTCGTCGACCGTCCCGCGGAACGTGTGTAACACCCACTCCGGAGCCAGCACGTACCGGTAGTTGGAGAAGTCGAAGCCGTCGAACTCGGTCCGGTAGAAGAGGAACCGCTCGAAGACGCCCTCCGAGTCGGCCATCTCGATATCCACGTCGCCGACCCTGCTCCGTCGGAGGTTGTAGTACACGGCGGCCCCGTTCTCCTGGACGAACCGGCCGCCGTCGACCGTCGTGCGCTCCAGGTTGATGGTGACGTCGCCGCCGGCCGTTCGCACGTTCTCGAACCGCGCCCGCTCGAACGTCGACTCCCGAAGCGTCGCGCTCGATCTGAACGTCGTCTCGACGAAGTGGACCGTCCCCCGGAACGCGGCGCTCCGGAAGTCGCCGTCGCCGACGAACGTCGCCCGCCCGAAGAAGGCCTCGTCCGTGAACTCGGCCTTCAGGAACCGCGCCGTGTCGGCGAACGTGGCATTCCGGAAGTCGCCCAGCCGGTCGAACGTCGACTTGTAAAACGACGCGTAGCTGTTGAAATCGACCGCCTTGAAGTACGTCGCGCCGCCGAACCGGATGTACGACAGCACCGCCTCGCCGTCGAACGTCGCGAACTGGAACTTCGCCTTGTCGCCGAACTCGGTCTCGGTGAACGACGCCTCGGAGTCGAAGTCGGCGTTCTGGTAGTGCGCGGGCTGCGCGAAGCTCGCCTTTTTAAACAACGCCTCGGCCGCGAACGCGCAGTTCATGAACACCGCGGCGTCCTCGAACTCGCACCGGTTGAACCGGCTCGTCCCGCCGAACTGGACGGTGCGGAAGTCGGTCCTCGCGTGGAACCGGCTGGCGGTGAAGGTCACGTCCGACCGGAACGCCGCGCGCTGGAACAGACACGCGCCCCGCCACGCCGACTCCTCGAACGAACAGGGGGCGCGGAACCGGGCCCGGTAGAAGTCGGCCACGTCGCCGAACCTGACGCGGTCGAAGCTCGCCGGCCGGGCGAACGTCGAGCCGCCGAACCGCGCGCTGTCCTCGAAGTCCGTCCCGTCGAAGACGGCGTCGCCGCGGAACGTCGCCCGCTCCGCCGACACGTCTTCGCCGAACTCAGCGTCGGTGAAGTCGGCGGCACCCTCGACCCGTATCTCGTCCATCAGGAGCGGCTGTCGGAGGACGGTCTGCTCCGCGAGGAACTCCCCATAGACGGTGACGTGCCGGAGGTCGATCGGGTGGTTGGTCACCCGGTCGAGGACTCGGTGTGAGACGTCGATCGTTCCGAACTCGGCCCCGACGAACCCGAGCGACGACGCCTCGCCGGTCGCCAGCTCCGACACCAGCGATTCGCACACCGACTCGTCGTCGATGCCGAGCTCCGCGCGCCGAGCGGGAGAAAGGTGGAACCGACAGCGGTCCGTCTCTCCCTCCGCCTCTCGGGGACAGGACCACCTCTCGTCGAGCGCGGCCGAACGACCGTGTTCCTCCTCCCACGCCACCGGGTCGAAGCTGTACGCACACGTTCCGACGGACACGACGTACCGGGCCGACGACAGCGCGGATAGTAAAACTACCTCACAGCACCGCCCGACGCGACCGCCGTCCGGCTAGAGGATGGTGTACGACGTCACGGTGTCGCCCCCGACGGTCACGTCGACGGTGATCCGATCGCCGACGGTCACGTCGGCGTAGGTCCCGGTCAGAGGTTTGCCGGGCACCTCCTTGCTGAACGCGTTGACCGAGACGTGGGCCATGTTGCGGAAGTTCGCGAACCCGGACTGGTGGATGTGCCCGCTTATCGTGCCGCGTCCGGACCCGAGCCCCTCGATGACGCGAAGCGTCTCCTTTCGGTCGGAGAGGAACGCGCGCTCCGGGTAGTGTCTGAACCAGTCGTTGTCCGAGATGTCGAAGGTCCCGAGCGGGTGATGGCTCAGGAAGAGCGGGTCGTCGTACTCCGCGCAGACGCCCGCCAGCCACTCGCGCTGGTCGGACCCGAGCTCGCCGCGGGCGCCCGGCGTCGCCTCCTTCGTCGAGTCGAGGTAGACAATCGGCACGTCGTCGGTCTCGATCACGCCGTGGAAACGGTCCTGGCCGAGCAGCGACGTGAGCTCCGCGCGGGTCAGTGTCTCGACGTCGTGGTTCCCCAGCAGATACGTGACCGGGACCGGCGCGTCCGCGAATATCTCGCGGACCCGTTCGACGTTCGCCTCGTCGACCTCGGCCGAGCCGTCGTCTTCGATCAGGTCGCCCAACACAAAGATCCGGTCGAACGCGTCGGCGGAGACGGCCTCGAGCGCGTCGCGTAGCTCCCGCTCGATCTCGGCCGCGTGGCCGCTCCGCATGTGGACATCGGGAAACAGCGCGAATCGACCCATCGGTTACCAATGAGTCGACGCACCGCGGTCAAATAACTACGGATCGGCGCTCGCCGCGGGGAAAACGCCTCGCTGTCTCGGCGCCAGATCGCGTCGGGGAGTCGCCGCCCGACTCCTCAGAGAGTCGACGGCGTCCAGCAGAGCCAGGGCAGGGATTTGAACCCCGGAAGTCTCGATTACAAGTCGAGTGCATGAACCACCCATGCTCCCCTGGCGCGTGCGGCCGTACTCGGTCCTCCTATGAGTGCGTGTCGCTTTCCGCGAACCCGGCCGGAGTCACCGGCTTTCCTGATCGCCGCCGCGCTCGTCCTCGTCTTGGGGGTCCAGTGACTTCGTCAGTTCGACGCGGTGGAGGCCGTAGCCGCGGTCCGCGTAGAACGCACGGGCGCGGTCGTTGTCTGCCAGCGCCTCCAGCGCCACGCGGTCGGCGCCCGCCTCGACGAGCGCGCGCTCGGCCGCGTCGAGCAGCGCCGCACCGACCCCCTCGCCGCGCCGGTCCGGTCGCACGAAGAGGTTGCTGACGGTTCCGCGGACGGCGTCGCGGTCGTAGTCACCGCGTTCGAGCGAGAAGCCGACGAACCCGACGGGGTCCGGATCGCCGGTGTCCGCTTCGGCCGCGGCTTCAGGGTCGCGAGCGACCAGCAGGTCGCCGGTAACCACCGACTGCGCGACCCACTCGCGGACGGTCGCGCGGTTCGCCTCGCCGCGGAGCGTGGCGCCGTACTCGCGCTGCCCCGCGGCGAGCGCCACCCACATGTCGGTGACCGGGTCGACGTCGTCGGCGGTCGCCGGCTCGATCCGGGCGTCCGTCTCGGCCATACGTTCGCGTTCGGCTCGCGACGTGTTGAGACTGCCGGCCGATGACTCGGCCTCGCCGTTGGCGCATCGAACGGCGGCCCAGCGACTCAGACCTCGCGGCAGTTCGGGCAGACGGCCTGCCCGTTCGCGGTGACGAGGTCGGGGACGAGCGCGCCGCAGCTCTCGCAGACCCCTTGCGTCGAGCCCTCGCTCGGCGCACCCGTCACCGGGTCGACGCCGTCTTCGCTTCCGGAGGGGCCGTCTCCCGAGGCGGCCGCGGCGGGCTCCGATGCCGTGGCCGGGTCCATCGTCGCCGCGGCGCTCCGCTCCGCGTCGGAGTCCGCCGCGGCCGCGGTCGACAGCACGGTCTCCTCCGGGTGGGGGTCGCCCGTCGCGGGTTCGTCACCGAAGCCGTCGGCGCCGGCGCCCGTCCGCGGCGCCCCCGCGGCGAGCGCGTCGCCGTCCGTGACGACGCCGACCGCCTCCCCGTCGTCGACGGCGACGACTCGGTCCGTCCCCTCGGCGACGAGCCGCTCTTCGAGCGCCGCGAGCGAGTCGTCCGGCGAGACCGTCGGCAGCGGCGGACTCATGGCCGCGCCGACCGTGGACGGCGGCCCCTCGGGCGACTCCCCGCCGTCGCCCGCCTCCAGCAGCACCTCAAGCGCGTCGCGGGCCTCCAGCCGTCCCACCGGCTCGCTGCCGCGCACGACCACCAGACAGTTCGTCTCCTCTTCGACCAAGAGCGCGGCCGCCTCCGGCAGCGCGTCCGACTCGCTGACGCCGAGGAACTCGCGGTGCATCACGTCATGAACCGTGGTGTCTGTTCGCATACGTTCCGGATCCGCTCCGACCGGCTAAAAGGTGCCCCCGGTAGCGTTTTATCCGTGCCCGGCCTACGCTTGCGATCGGTTCGCATATCCGGCGGAGCGAGTCGCGTCCGGACGCCCTGCGGGCGCGCCCCGCCGACGAAAGGGAGCGTTCAAACCCTCCGACGTTCGAACTGGGACATGGCCATTCCCTCGTTCGTGATCGGGATCGCGGGGGGGACGGGCGCCGGGAAGACGACGGTCTCCCGGCTCGTCACCCGCGACCTCGGCGACAGCGTCACCCGGATCCCGCTGGACAACTACTACGAGGACCTCTCGCACCTCGAGTTCGAGGAGCGCAAGGAGGTCAACTACGACCACCCCTCGGCGTTCGAGTGGGAACTCCTCAGGGAGCACCTCGAAGCCCTCCTGGAGGGCCAGTCCGTCGAGATGCCGCAGTACGACTTCGAGATTCACAATCGGAAAGACGAGCGGATCACTGTCGAACCCACCGACGTCATCGTGCTGGAGGGCATCCTGGCGCTGTACGACGAGGACATAAACGACATGATGGACCTGCGGCTCTTCGTCGAGACCGACGCCGACGTGCGGATCCTGCGCCGGATCCGCCGGGACGTGATCGACCGCGGCCGCGACCTGGAGGGCGTCATCGACCAGTACCTCTCGACGGTGAAGCCCATGCACGAGCAGTTCATCGAGCCCTCGAAGAAACACGCCGACGTGATCATCCCCGAGGGCGCCAACAGCGTCGCCGTGAACCTCTTAGAGGAGAAACTGCGCGCCGAGGTCGAGGGCGACGCGGTCAGGAGTTGGGAGCGCGGCAGCCTCGAATCGGAGCTGGGCGAGAAGCGCTCGCTCGACATGGACGGCGACGATTAATTAGTTCGAAACGGTGGGTCTCTGGGCGTGGACGCCGGAGCGACGGTATCTGTCGCCGAAGCCCGTTCGTTTGCTTATAAACCGCTGCTCGTAGATCGACGCTGAACACTTCCAAAGCCCCAGCCGCGAGGACGCCGTACGCTCGCTGCGGTCCTCGTCGCTCGTGTTGCTCGCTCCTGCGGTCCTTACGTCGCCTACGGCGTCCTCGCGGCTGCCCCTTTGAGTCCCGTCCCGCGACCGCACCTCACGCCTCCCCAGCCTCGCCGCTCGCTCTCTCCGGTCGCTCGCGGCGTCCCTCGCGCGTGCTCCTCGCGGCCGCCTCTGGCGGCCACTCGGAGGCACGCGCCATCGCACTATCATTTACAAGCGATCGTCGTAGCCGCTCACATGCATTTAACCGTCGTATCTCGACCGTTCCGGCTCATCGCCGCCGGCTCGCCACCCGCTCCTCGGCGGTCTCGGCGCTGACGAGCTCGTACAGCGTCGCGCGGCCGCCGTCCTCCTTCGGGCGGAGCACGCGGCCGAGCCGCTGGGTGAACTCGCGCTCGCTGCCCGAGCCGGAGAGCAGGACCGCGACGTTGGCGTCGGGCACGTCGACCCCCTCGTCTAAGACGTTCGCGGCGACGACGCGCCCGTAGGTGCCGTCCCGGAAGCGTTCGAGGATCTCGCGGCGCTCCTTCGCGCCCGTCTCGGCGGTGATCGCGGGGAGCAGGAAGCGCTCGGAGAGCCGGTAGACGAGGTCGGTGTGGGCCGTGAACACGATCACGCGGTCGTCGCGGTGGCGGTCGAGGATCTCGGCGAGCCGCTCGACCTTGCGGTCGGCGTTCATCATGACCTCGCGGGCGTCCTGCTTCGCGAGGAGCGCCTCGCGGGCCGCCGGGTCGTTTCCCGAGCGCTTGACCAGCTCCTGGTAGTCGCTCCCGCTCGAAAACGTGATCCCCGCGTCGCGGACGTACTCGACGAAGGTGCCCTGTTTCTCGTCGTAGCGCTCGCGCTCCGCCTCGGTGAGCTCCACCTCGATCCGCCGGATGTCGTAGGGGGCGAGGTGGTCGCCCGCGAGGTCGTCGACGTCGAGCGCGTAGACGCGGTCGCCGACCAGCTCCGCGACCGCCTCGTGGGCGCCGTCCGGGCGCTCGAAGGTGGCCGTGAGCCCGAGTCGCGCGGGCGCGGCGAGGAGGCGCGCGGCGTCCCGGTACCCCTCGCCGCCGAGGTGGTGGACCTCGTCGAAGACGACGAACTCGAAGGCGTCGCCGACGCCGTCCGCCTTCAGGTACGCGGAGTCGTACGTCGACACCGTGATCGCCTCCCGGCGCTGCTCGCCGCCGCCGAAGCGGCCGATCGGGGCGTCGAACTCGCGCTCCAACTCTCGTTGCCACTGGTCGAGCAGGTCGACCGTGGGGACGACCACGAGCGTCGGAACGCCGAGTTCGACCATCGCGCGGATCGCGATCACGGTCTTGCCGGCCCCGGTCGGCAGCTCGAGGACGCCGCGGTCGCCGGCGTCCCGCCACGCGTCCAACGCCTCGCGCTGGTACTCGCGGAGGTCGTAGTCGGTGGCGAGCGCGTCCGGGAGCCCGGCCTCGCTCGCGGCGCGCGCGCTCGCGTCGAGGACCCGGTCGTCGACTGCGACGCCGGCCACCCGGAGCGCCCGCCGGAGTTCGGCGTAGCGGTGGGCGGGCGCCCGGCCGGTCCCGGTTCGGGGGTCCGTCTCGACCCCGGGCAGCGGCGGCAGCGCGTCGGGCGCGAGGTCGCCGTCCGCGTCGACCCGGATCGTGCCGTCCTCGTAGGTCAACCGGACGTCCATCGTCCCGAGTTCCCGTCCGACTTACAAAGGCCCACCGCCTCGGTCCGCCATGCGCGCGGACGAACTCGACCCCGACCTCGCCGCGGCGATCGCCGAGATCGAGTCGCTGGGCCTGCCCGCGTGGAGCCATCTCTCGGTCGATGCCGCCCGCCGCCTCGAAGACGACCTGTTCTCGGGACCGCCCGAACCGCCGGTGGCCGACGTCCGCGACCTCGCGTTCGACGGCCCGCACGGCGAGGTGCCGGTCCGGGTGTACCGCCCGGCGGGGGCGCCCGATCCGATGGGCGCAGGGGGCGACCCGCCGGCCCGCGCCCTCGTCCACTTCCACGGCGGCGGCTGGACGCTTGGGACGCTCGATTCGGTCGACGGGATCTGCCGCGAGCTCGCGGTCCGCGCCGACGCGGTCGTCGTCTCCGTCGACTACCGGCTCGCGCCAGAGCACCCGTTCCCCATCGCGGTCGACGAGGCGACCGCGGCGCTGGAGTGGGTCACCGAGACGGCGGACGCGCTGGGCGTCGATCCCGACCGGACCGGCGTCTCGGGCACCAGCGCCGGCGGCGCGCTCGCGGTCGCGGCGTCGCTCCGCGCGCGGGACGTCGGAGACGCGCCGACGCCCGCCGGGCAGTTCCTGCTGTACCCGATCGCCGGCCGCGACTTCGAGACGGACTCGTACCGGGAGAACGCGGACGGCCCGCTGCTCACGCGCGAGGACATGCGGTGGTTCTACGAGCAGTACCTGCGGAGCCCGATCGACGCCGCGAACCCGTACGCGGTCCCGCTGGAGGCGGCGGACTTGGGGGACCTCGCGCCCGCGACGGTCGTCACCGCCGGGTTCGACCCCCTGCGCGACGACGGCGTCGCGCTCGCGGACCGGTTCGAGCGCGAGGGAACGCTGGTCGAGCACCGTCACTACCCGGCGATGGCGCACGGGTTCTGTAGCCTCGCGGACAGGGTGGCCACCGCGGAGACCGCCCTGTCCGCGGTCGCGAGCGACGCGCGATCCCGGCTGTGATCGGTCGCCCGAAGCGTCGTCCGCCGACGGGTCCCGTCGGACGGCGGCGAGCGGAAACCGCGGCGCGAGGTCAAAGCATAACTCTCGCGAGGCCGTGTCCGTGAGTATGGAACGAGTCTCTATCGACGAGGTCGAGCCGAGCGCCCTCGGAAGCGACGTGGACCGCCGGGGGCTGTCGGAGCCGCTCGGGGCGACCGACGTGGCGCTCAACCGCTACCGCCTCGATCCTGGGGAGCGGTTCTCCGGCGGGCTTCACGCTCACATGGACCAGGAAGAGATCTTCGTCGTCGTCGAGGGGGAGGCGACGTTCGAGACGATGGACGGGGACGTGAGCGTCGGCGCGGGCGAGGCGGTCCGGTTCGCGCCCGGCGAGTTCCAGTCGGGCAAGAACGACGGCGACGAGCCGGTCGTCGCGTTCGCACTGGGCGCGCCCCGCGACAGCGAGGACGTGCGGATCCCGCAGGAGTGTCCGGAGTGCGGACACGAGAACATGCGGGCCGCTCCGAGCGACGACGGGTTCGATCTCCGGTGTCCGGAGTGCGGCGCCGAACTGGAGGGCTGACGCCGTCGAGGCGGGCGCGGGAGACGGGGGAAAACGGAGTCGGAGCGGCGTCGGGACTCAGGCGTCGACGGTCGTCTTCACGATGCTCACGGGCGCGGTCGACTGCCGGGAGACGCGCTCGGTGACGGAGCCGAGCATCCGGCGGTAGTCGCCGGAGCGCGTCTTCGACCCCATCACCGTGAGGTCGACGTCCTCCTCGTCGGCGTAGCGGAGGATCTCCTCGTGCGGGACGCCGTAGCGGAGGGCGGTGACCGCCTCCACGTCGGCGTCGCGGGCGAGCGAGGCCACCGCGTCAAGCGACTCGCGGCCGGTCTCTTCGAGCGTCTCCTCGGCGCCCTCGGCGCCGTCGACGAACTCGTCGCCGGAGTAGGCGTTCACCACGCCGCTGTCGACGACGTAGAGGACGTGGAGCGTCGCGTCGTAGCGGTCGGCGGCGTCGATCGCGTGGTCGATCGCGCGGTCGACGCCGACGCTGCCGTCGGTCGGGAGGAGCACGTTGTCGTACATACGCGGCGGTTCGTCGAGCGACCGAATAAATCGGTCGCCGTTTCCCGAACGGTTAACACGCTGTGTGCCCCCCGGAGTTCCATGACCGAGGCCGCGGACCGGATCTTCGTGAACGGGGAGGTACACACGCTTGCGGACCCGGATTCGGGCGGCGACGCGGTGTGCGAGGCCGTCGCCGTGCGCGACGGCGAGATCGTCCGGACCGGGCGGACGCACGACGTGGAACTGCTCGCCGGCGTCGACACGGACGTGGTCGACCTCGACGGGCGCGTCATCCTCCCCGGGTTCGTCGACGCGCACACCCACCTGACCACCGTTGGCCGCTACCTCCTCCACGCCGACCTCTCGGCGGCCGACTCCCCGGACGGGGCCGTCGACCTGCTGGCCGAGCGCGCGGCGGAAGTGGAACGCGAAGCGAGCGAGGTGGAGGACCCCGAAAGCGACGACTGGGTCCTCGGCTACGGTTACGACGAGTCGACGTGGGACGACTCGCGCTACCTGACCCGCGCGGACCTCGACCGCGTCTCGACCGAGCGCCCGGTGGCGGCGTTCCGCGAGGACATGCACGTCGCGGCGGTCAACGGCGTCGCGCTCGACCGCTTCGCCGACGCGCTCGCCGACGCTCCCGACGAGACGGTGCCCACGGACGACGACGGCGATCCGACCGGCGTCCTGCTCGAAGCCGCCATCGACCCGATCTACCGAGCGGTCGAGCCCGGCCCGGCCGAGACGCGCGCGGTCGTCGAGGCCGCGCTCGACGGCTGCGCCGCCCGCGGTATCACGGGCTTCCACGACATGGTCCGCGACTCGCACGCGCCCCGGGTCTACCGCGACCTCGACGAGTCCGGGTCGCTCACCGCCCGCGTCCGGATCAACTACTGGAGCGACCACCTCGACGCGGTCCGGGAGGTCGGCCTCGCGACGAACGCCGGGAGCGATATGGTACGGACCGGAGCGATCAAGTCGTACACGGACGGGAGCTTCGGCGGCCGGACCGCGCGCCTCTCCGAGCCGTACGCGGACGCGCCAGACGAGACCGGGCAGTGGGTCGTCGATCCCGACGAGCTGGACGAGGCCGTCGCAACCGCGACCGAGGCGGGCCTCCAGTTCACCGCCCACGCGATCGGAGACGAGGCCGTCGACGCCGTCTTGGACGCATACGAGCACGCCTCCCGGACCGACGCCGGGGAAGCCCGTCACCGCGTCGAACACGCCGAACTGGCCGACGACGACGCGATCGAGTGGCTCGCGGAGACCGGCGTCGTCGCGAGCGTCCAGCCGAACTTCCTGAAGTGGGCGCAACCCGGCGGTCTCTACGAGGAGCGACTGGGATCCGAGCGCACCGCCGAGACGAACCGCTACCGGGACATGCTCGACGCGGGGGTCCGGCTCGCGTTCGGCTCGGACGGGATGCCGATGGACCCGCTGTTCGGGGTTCACCACGCGGTCAACGCCCCGGCCGAATCTCAGCGCCTCACCGTCACCGAGGCGCTGCGGGCGTACACCCGCGGCGCCGCGTACGCCGGCTTCGACGAGGACCGGCTCGGGACGATCGAGGTGGGGAAGCGGGCCGACCTCGTCGCGCTTGACGCGTCGCCGTGGGAGCGCGACGACGCGATCGACGATATCGACGTGGCGCTGACCGTCGTCGACGGCGACATCGTGTTCGACGGTCGGTGAATCGGCGGCCGAGGCGCGACCCTGCCGGAACGCCGAGAAAGCCGCAATCGCTGCCAGAAAACAGCAGTTATTAATCATGTAGTTCTAATCTGGGAGCATGACAGAGATAGCCGTCGAGTACGCCGCGGGAAATCGTCTCCGCTCCGAGGCCGAGACCGCCCGACGACTCATCGACGCGTACCTCGGTGACCGGCCCGACGTCGACCGCGTCACCCTCTCGCCCTCCGGCGAGTCCGTCTTCTGCGTCAGCGTCGAGGGCGACCGCATCTGGTGTACCGACACCCGCGAGTGGATCGACTCGATGGAGGCGGTGACCGCCGCGCGGCGCCGCCTCTCCGAACTCTCGTAACTCGCCTCGAGAACCCGGTTACTCGGTCGTTGCGGCCGCGTGCGAGTACGCGAACTCCCGCAGGAGCTTCGCGGCCAGCGCCGCCGCCTGCCCGTCGTCCCGGTCGTTCACCTCGACCGCGTCGAACCCGTCGGCGCGCGGCGCGACCGCGCGGACGAGGTCACGGACGGTCCGCGGCGCTACCCCGAACGGTTCCATCGTCCCCGTACCGGGAGCGTAAGCGGGGTCGAGCCCGTCGATGTCGACGGAGCAGTAGACCGTCTCCCCGGCGAACGCGTCGCCGTCGAGACCGTCGACCCACTCGCGGGCGTCTTCCGGCGCGACGACCTCCACGTCGGCGTCGGCCGCCCGGTCCCACTCGGCCTCGGACCCGGTCCGCGCGCCGACGATAACGGCGCGGTCGACGCCGAGGTCGTCGAGACACCGGCGCGTGACGCAGGCGTGGTTCAGCGGGTTCCCGTCGTATGCGTCCCGGAGGTCGAGGTGCGCGTCGCAGATGACGAGCGCGTCGGGGTCGACGGCCTCGACCCCCGCGTGCGTGACCGTGTGTTCGCCGCCGACGAGGAGCGGGACCGACTCGTCGTAGACGACGCTCCGCAGTTCGGCGGCGAGGTGGTCGAGGTACGCCGGCACGTCGTCCCACGGGCGCACGTCGCCCGCATCGTTGACGCCCAGCGCGGAGAAGCGACTGTCGGTGCGGCGGTCGTAGTCGTCGTACGTCTCGGCGAATCGCCGGACTCGGTCCGGTCCGAACCGGGTGCCCGGCTGAAACGTGGTCGTGGCGTCGAGCGGAGCGCCGACGACCACGTAGGAAGCAGCTTCGCGGTCGGTCGTCGCCCCGGGGAACATCGCCGATTACCCGATGATCTTCCGTTGGCCCTCGTAGTCGAGGTACTCGATGTTGTCGTCCGAGGAGAAGTCCTCGCCCTCGGGGATGCGCATCGTGAACGTGTCGTAGGTGTCTAAGTCCATCACCTGAACCTCGTCGCCGCTGACGTTGACGACCTGTCCCTGCTTGCGCTGAATGATCGGGACCCACACCTTCGCGTCGACGGGCTGCGAGAGCGAGCGCTTCTTGTCGTCGAAGACGCCCTTCCCTTCGACGCGGGCCTTCGCGCTGCCGTGTTTACCGGGTTTGGCGGTGCTGTAGTGGTTGATCTTACAGGGCGCGTCGTCCATCATCACGTAGCTGCCCTCCTGGAGTTCGCGAACCTGCTTCTGCTCTCGCGGCATGTCCGCCAATTCCCCCGGCGCGGGTATAAACGGTTTGGAATGCCGCCGCTACCCGGCCCGAGACGGCGTCCAACCGCCCCGACGGCCTGCGGCGTGGTCGTGTACGTCCTCCGCTCGTCGGACGACCGAGTCGATCGCGTCGCCGACGCCCTCGGCGACGACCTCTCCGGCAACGCCGGCGCGCCGATACGCGATGACGCCGACGTTCCGGCGGCCGCGTGCCTCCACGAGGTCGCGACGCACGCGGACGGCGACCTCGGCGTTCCCCCGGTCGACTGGGGCGACGCGGTGACTCCGCGAGCGGCGGCGGGTCCTCCGGGGCGGCGGGCGCCGCCGCGGCGACGTAGCGACCATGACGGCGGCGACGTGGCAGCCGCGACGACCGCGGCGACCGAACTCGTCCCGAAAGCGAGCCTACGGGTCGAGCTCGTCCACGTACTCCTCCGGCTCCTCGTCGTCGTCGACGTTCCCGTCCGGCGGGACGAGTTGGCCCGTGTACAGGTAGCTGACGACGAACATGACGATGAAGCCGACGCCGACGGCCGCGGTCGTCCGCACGACGAACGGGATGTCGTTATAATAGAAGTACCGGTCCGAGACCGCCATGGAGACGAACGCCACCAACAAGATCTTCTGCTCGTCGGTGGGGTTGCGGACGAAGCCGACTACGTCGTTTTTGAGGTCGCCGAACACGCCCATCAGGCGTCACCCCCGTTCGTCGCGGCCGAGTCGACCGTCGGCGCGTGCTCCTCGATCACGCCGCTCACCCGATCGAGGCCCTCTGTCAACTCCTCGGTCGGGAGTCCGAACCCGATCCGGAATCGGTCCGGGAAGCCGAACAGATGCCCCGGTGCGAGGACGACGCTCGCCTCCTCGACGACCGTCCGGCAGAACGCCTCCGCGTCCGCGAAGCCGTCGGGGACCGTCACGAACGCGTTGACCCCGACCGGGTCGAGCCAGTCGAGGCCGTGGTCGTCGACCCACGCCGCGACCGTCTCGCGGTGGGCGGCGGCCAGTTCGCGGTTCTCCGTCAGGATCTCCTCCTCGGATCGCCCCAGCGCCTGCTTAGCGACGTGCTGGCCGAACAGGCTCGGCGAGATGGTCGTGTAGTCCTTCCAGCGCCACGCGCGCTCGACGACCGGCTCGGGACCGGCGATCCAGCCGAACCGGAGGCCAGCGAGCCCGTACGCCTTCGTGAGGCTGGTCGTGGAGATGCCGTGCGCGCCGTAGCTCGCGACCGGCGGCTGCGGGTCCTCCGCGAGCAGGCGGTACACCTCGTCGCAGAGCAGGTATGCGTCGCGCTCGACCGCGACGTCGTACACCGCCCGCATCGCGGCCTCGTCGTGGTACTGCCCGGTCGGGTTGTTCGGGTTGTTCACGACGATCACGGCCGTGTCGTCGCGGGCCGCGTCGGCGACGGCCTCCGGGTCTAACTCCCACTCGGGCGGCTCCAGTTCGACGCGGGTCACGTCGCCGAACGCGTCCGGGACGGCGTGGAGCGCCTGGTACGTCGGCGTGACGACGACCGCGTGCGTGCCGGAGCCGACGCCCGACGCGTCGGGGTCCAAGGCGCCGCCCGCCCCGTCGACGGGGGCGTCGTCGCCGAGCAGCGAGAGGAACGTCAGGAAGTTCGCCTCCTGGGTGCCGCAGGTGAACAGCACCTCGTCGGCGGATCGGTCGTAGCGGTCGCCGACGGACGCCCGGAACTCCGGGTCGCCGTTCGTCGGGATGACGTAGCCGAGCTCCCCCGGATCGAGGTCGAACCGGCTCGCGTCGAGCGACCGGATGCCGCTTTCGGCCAGCATGATGTCGGCCTCGTGTTCGTACTCCGCGAACCAGCGTTCGAGGCCGAACGGGTCGATGCGCATACCCCTCTTCGGGCGGGCGCGAGGTTAGGTGCTGTGGTTGGCGACGTCGTCGCGGACCGCTCCGGCGGCCGCCCGCGAATCGGGGGCACTGCGGGCCGCCATCGCAACGCATTTCGCCGGGGATTGCGACACGACGGCATGGTTCTCAACCGGCAGCGGCTGTTGGGCGTGCTGTTCGTCGCCATGGCGGCGCTCACGGCGGTCGCGCTGGCGGAGGTGCTGCGGACCGTCGTGTTCGCGGTCACCGTCGCGTACGTCCTGTATCCGCTCCGGCAGCGGCTCGTCGGCCGCGGCCTCTCGCGCCGGATCGCGTGCGTGGTCTCGACCGGCGTCGCGTTCGTCGGCGCGACCCTCCTCGTGGCGCCGCTGCTGTACACGCTGTACCGGCGGCGGTCGGAGCTGATAGCCCTCCTCGAAGGGGTCCCCGACCTCGTCCCGATCACCGTCGGCGGGTTCCAGACGGTGGTCGAGATCGCGCCGTACGTCGCGGCCGCGGAGACGTGGATCCGCGGGGTCGCGATCGCGGTCGCGGGCGCGGCGCCGGTCCTCGTCTTGGAGGTCGTCGTGTTCACCTTCCTCGTGTACGGCATCCTCTACCGGCCGCGGGCGGTCGAGGCGGCCGTCTTCGGCGTCGTCCCGCCCGAGTACCACGACATCCCCACACGGCTCCACGAGCGGACGCGGCAGACCCTCTACTCGATATACGTCCTCCAGGCCGCGACCGCCGCCGCGACGTTCGTTCTCGCGGTCGCGGTGTTCCGGACGCTGGGCTACGGCTCTCCCGTCCTGCTCGCGGTCATCGCCGGCGTCCTCCAGTTCATTCCCGTCGTCGGTCCGAGCATCCTCATCGTCGCGCTCGGCGCCCTGGACTTCCTCGTCGGCGCGACCGGGCGGGCGGCCGCCGTGCTGGTACTCGGCCTCGTCGTCGTCGCCTTCGTGCCGGACGCGGTGATCCGCACTCGGCTCGCCGGCTGGACCGGGAAGATATCGCCCGGTCTCTACTTCGTCGGATTCGTCGGCGGCATCCTCACCCTCGGGGCCGTCGGCGTCATCGTCGGTCCCCTCGCCGTGTCGCTGCTGCTCGAAGCGATCGACATGCTCTCCGAGCACGTCGACCCGACGGACTCGGTCGGTGGCGACGCGGGCTCGACGCAGTGACCGGCGACGCGGGCCCGACGCAGTGACCGCCGACGCAGGGCACCACCGGCACGGCTTTCCATGGCCCGACCCTCTGTCCGACACCTGATGTCCTCGACGGATCCCCCAACCGCGGTCGGCGCCGCGCCGACCCTCACGGCGCGGCGTCTCGACGGACTCGCCGATCGCGTCTTCAGCTCGCCGGACGGAAGCGGCGACGACGGCGACGGCGCGATCGACGTCTCCGCCCCGGCGACCGACGAGCGGATCGGGCGCGTGCCGGCCTGCGACGCCGACGACGTGTCCGCCGCGGTCGAACGCGCCCGCGACGCGCAGACGGCGTGGGCCGAGGTGTCGGCGACCGAGCGCGCCCGTATCGTCGACCGGTTCGGCGACCTCGTCGCGGACCGCCGCGAGGAGCTGCTCGACGTGCTCCAGCTGGAGACCGGGAAGTCCCGGCGCACCGCGGTCGAGGAGCTGTTCGACGTGCCGACCGGCTGCTCGTACGTCGCGAGCGAGGCTCCGGGCGCGCTCGCCGAGGAGCGTCGCCGTGGGGTCGCGCCCGGCGTCGCGACCGCGACGGTCACCCGCGAACCGGTCGGCGTCGTCGGCGTCATCTCGCCGTGGAATTACCCGCTGACGCTGTCGATGGCCGACGCGATCCCCGCGCTCGCCGCGGGCAACGCGGTCGTGCTCAAGCCGGACGAGAAGACGCCGTACGGGGCGCTGCTCCTCGCGGAGCTGCTGGAAGTCGCCGGGCTCCCCGACGGCCTCTTTCAGGTCGTCACCGGCGAGGGGCCTCAGGTCGGGCCGCCGCTGATCGACGCGGTCGACTACGTCGCGTTCACCGGTAGCACCGCGACCGGCCGGACCATCGCGGAGCGCGCGGGCCGGAACCTGATCGGCTGTTCGCTGGAGCTCGGCGGCAACAACCCGCTCGTCGTGCTCGGGGACGCCGACGTCGACGAGGCCGCCCGCGGCGCGGTCCAGGCCTGCTTCTCGAACGCCGGGCAGCTCTGTCTCTCCGCGGAGCGGATCTACGTCGTTGAGTCCGCCTGCGACGAGTTCCTCGACGCGTTCGTCCGCGAGACGGAGGCGCTCACGCTCGGGACGGGGTACGACTACGACGCCGACCTCGGCTCGCTCGTCGACGCCGACCAGTTGGCCCGCGTCGAGTCGCACGTCGAGGACGCCCGCGAGCGCGGGGCGACGGTCGAGGCCGGGGGCCGAGCGCGGACGGATGTCGCGCCGTACTGCTACGAGCCGACCGTCCTCACCGGGGTCGAGCCGGACGCCGCGGTCGCCTGCGAGGAGACGTTCGGTCCGGTCGCCGCGGTGACGGCGGTTCCGGACGCGGACGCGGCGGTCGCCGCCGCGAACGACTCCCCGTACGGCCTCAACGCGAGCGTCTGGACCGGGGACCGCGAGCGAGGCGCCGAACTCGCCCGCGAGATCGACTGCGGGACCGTGAACGTCAACGACGCGTTCCTCGCGACCTGGGGCGCGGTCGACGCACCGATGGGCGGGTTCGGCGACTCCGGCCTCGGTCGCCGACACGGGCCCGAGGGGATCCGACGGTACACGGAGACGCGGACCGTCGGCGTCTCGCGGGTCGGCCCGCTGACGTTCCCAGACCGGATCCCGACCGACTGGTTCGTCCGGGGCGCGTTCGCCGCGACCCGGCTCGGCCGACGGATGCGTCGCGGCGTCGACGAGGTCCGTCGTCGCCTGTCGCGCCGCTGACTGGACATGTGGAATCGACGGCGCGCGATCGACGACGGCGAAAAGCGGGGTTACTCTGCGTCGTCGATCAGGTCGCCGAACACCGACGCCGCGGTGTCTGGCACGTCGAAGTCGTGGTAGTGCTCGCCCTTCTCGTTCGAGAGGATGTTGAGCGCGGCGGCGGCGCCGTCGCCGGCGGAGATGACCGCCTGCCACTCCTCGGCACGGGCCATTGCGCCGGTCGCGTAGGCGCCCTCGACGCTGGTCTCCATCGACACGCCGACGCTGACGGTGTCGTCGTCGTCGAACTCGCAGCCGAGCGCCTCCGCGAGGTCGCGGTTCGCCCCCGTCGCGAGGACGACGTAGTCGGCCTCGTACTCGCCGTCCTCGGTCGTCACGGTGAACCCGCCGCCTCCGTCCTCGACGCCGGTGACCTCCTCGCCCTGGCAGCGGTCGACGCCGAAGTCGTCGGCCTGCTGGCGGGCGGTCGCCATGAACTCGCTGCCGCCGACCGAGCCCACGCCGAGGTAGTTGAACAGGTGCGCCTTGTGCATCCACGTCTCGTCCGTGTCGAAGAGGACGGTGTCGAGGCCGTTCTTGCTCGCGAACAGCCCGGCGCTCAGTCCGGCCGGTCCACCGCCGACGATTGCGACATCTGTCATGGTCGCTACAACGCAGTCCCGAACATAAGGCTTGGCGGAAGCGGGGATCGGTCACGGCGGACCTCGCGGCGACCCCCGTCGCCGCGGCCGACACCTCACTCCGCGAAGTCAGAGAGGGACCCGGTCCCGTCGCCCGCGCCACCCCCCTCGTCGCCCGTGTCCGGCTCGGCATCGCTCCGGTGCGTCTCGCCGTCGCCCGTGTCCGGCTCGGTGTCGCCGGAGGCCGATCCGCCCCACGGGTCGTCTGGATCGACCGGTGCGACGGCGCGGGCGAGCTCCGCCTCGTCGTACTCGATCTCCTCGTCGAGCACCATCGCGAGCCGCTGCCACCGCGCGCTCTGTTCGTCTTCGCCCTCCGGGCCGACGCGCGCGCCGTGCGTCTTGAAGAACCGGGTGCCGCGCCCGCGCTTGGATCCCTCGCCGGTGTGCCCGTCGAAGACCGCGCCGAACTCCCCGTCCGGTTCGAGGTCACCGACGGGGAAGTCGTGCGCCGGCTCCTCCCCGCGGGCGCGCGCCTGGGCCCGGAGATCGGCGACCGCGCCGAAGTAGGCGTCCGCGTTCGACGCCTCGCGTGTCGAGCGAGCGCGGGCGGCCGCGAGCGCGGCGTGGATCGCGCAGAGCCGACCCTTCCACGCGTCGGGCTCCCAGCGCTCCGTCGCGAGTTCTTCGTAGCGCTCGATCGTGAGCGCGACCTCGTCGCCCGCGCGCAGGTCCTCGACGACGTAGAGGTTGAGTCGGTCCCAGAGGTTCCAGGCGTACCCGGAGCGCGCCAGCTCCCACGCCGCCCACGCCGCGATCTCCTCGTCGGAGCGCCGGACCGCCTTCTGGAGCAGGCTGGAGACGACGTACCGGCTGTACCCGCCGTCGGTCTCGTTCGGCTCTTTCTCCTCGCCGAAGTCGTTCTTTCCCGTCGCGTCCGGCGTCCGATCGGTTTCGGGGCTCCCGTCGGACCCGAACGTCGCCTGTCTGTCGTCGCCGTCGGCCATGTCCCCGCTCCCGCCGCGAGAGACTTAACAGCCCCGCGGCGAGCGTGGGTCGCGAGCGGGGTTCGAGTCCGGCGATCCACCCCGCGGTACGGCGGATCACACCTGCTCTGAAAGGGAACTCTTAAGTCGAATCCGGCGGCTATGTTTCGGTAACCGCCCTTAGCTCAGCCTGGTAGAGCAGTCGACTGTAGATCGACTTGTCCCCCGTTCAATTCGGGGAGGGCGGACTGTCTTTTCATTCGATCTGTAACGGACTGCGTATCGACTTGTCCCCCGTCCCCGCGAGCACCGCGAGCGGGGAACAGCGAGACGACCGCAGGGAGTCTCGCGCGTTTCAATTCGGGGAGGGCGGACTGAATTTCTGACTCGTGAGCGACAGCGAGCGGGTGAGGCTTTTCTTTTTCAGCGAGAGAGTTGGTTAGTAGTAGCACGCGAGTAAGCTGAACGACTTTCCTGCCTATTTATACTGAAACCAGCGCAACACGGGATCGATGCGCGTTCGACCGAGGCTGGTCGCGGTCATCGGAGTCGTCGCGGTCGTCGCACTGTCCGGCTGCGCCGGGGGTCCGGGCCCCGCCACCGACGGGGATTCACCGACCGGCGGCCTCAACTCGCCGCCGACCGATCCGGCGGGAGTCGACCCCGGCGACCCGGACGACACGACCTGGACCGGCACCGTCGTGCGCGTCGTCGACGGCGACACGGTGGAGGTCGAGTTCCCGAACGGCGAGGTCGACACCGTCAGGCTCCTCGGCGTCGACACGCCCGAGACGAGCGCCGACGTGACTTCGCCGGGTGAGTTCGAGGGGATCCCCAACACCGACGCCGGCCGCGCGCACCTCCGAGCGTGGGGCGGTGAGGCGGCCGCATTCGCCGAGTCCGAACTCGCCGGCGAGGAGGTCACGGTCGTCGCCGGCGGGGACCGACGCGGCGGCTACGGGCGGCTGTTGGCGGTGCTGTACGTCGACGGTGGAGATTTCAACGAGCGCCTGCTGACCGAGGGGTACGCGCGGCTGTACGACACCGAGTTCGCGCTACGCGACGCGTACGCGGCGGCCGAAGCCGACGCGAGGGAACGCGGGGTCGGACTCTGGGCGTTCGACGAGTCCGACTCCCCCGCCGATGCGGGCGCGGTCGACGCCCCTGTGCCGGCGTAACACACTTAAGAGCGCGCTCGGTACGATGTCGTAGTGGCATCC
>NZ_NEWJ01000022.1:0-38120 GCF_002135045.1 Halorubrum sp. SD683 | reverse complement strand
AGACGGTCCGGATCGGGGCGCTCCAGCCGACCTCCGGCGACCTCAAGTACTACGGGCAGATCAGCCTCCGCGGGTTCTACTCCGGGTTGGCGTACAAGCACGACCTCGACCCCATCGAGGAGGCGACGCCGGGCACGTACACGGTCGAGCCCGAGGGCGGCCCGACCTACGAGATCATCGTCGAGGACACCGGCTTCAGTCCGGATACGGCCCAGAGCGTCGCGACCGACCTCGTCTTGGAAGAGGAGGTCGACATCCTGTTCGGCGGGACCTCCTCCGACAGCGCGCGCCGGCTCATTAACACCGTCGTCGACGAGACGGACATCCCCTACCTGATCGGGCCGGCGGCCGACGCCGGCATCACGGTGAGCGACGAGTTCTGTCACCCGATGGCGTTCCGCGCGAGCGAGCACACCGCGATGGACGCGCGGGCGGGCGGCACGTACGTCGCCGAGAACTTCGACATCGACACGGTCGCGGTGTTCGCGTCCGACAACGCGTTCGGGCAGAGCGTCGCGGAAAACTACACTCAGGTATTGGAGAACAACGGGGTGGAGGTCTTGGAACCCCGCTTCGTCGAGGTCGGGTACTCCGAGTTCGACGGGCTCTTCGAACAGGCGATGTCGGACGGCGCGACGGGCGTCGTCGGCGGCTTCACCGCGTCCACGCTGCCGCAGTTCCTCACCTCCGCGATCTCCTACGACGTCCAGGTGTTCGGCGGGTTCGCCGCCCTGCTGACGACGCAACTCATCGGCGGGACCATCGAGTCGGCGCTGGGCGAGGGCTTCACCGAGCAGGATATCAAGGACGCCGGGCTCGGACCGTTCACCAGCCGGTACCACTGGAACCAGTACGAGAACTCGATCAACGAGGAGTTCCGGCAGCTACACATCGACGCGTACGGCATCGTGCCGGACCTGTTCAGCGCCGGGACGTTCACCGCCGCCTCGGCGCTCTCGCAGGCCGTCTCGGAGACCGGCTCCACGGACGGCGCCGACATCGCCGAGGCGCTGCGCGGCATGACCGTCGCTGAAACGCCGAAGGGCGCGGACGGGTACACCTTCCAAGAACACAACAACCAGGCCGCCTCGCAGATGACGGTCGCGTGGCCGGTCCCGACCAGCGACGAGTACGCCGACACCTGGGGCGCGCCGATCATGCCCGGCCAGCCCCTCGAACGGCTCGACGCCGAGGACGTGATGGTCCCCGAAGAGGACGCGAGCTGCTCGCTGTAATGCTGCTGGAGACCGAGGGGCTCACGAAGCGCTTCGGCGGCATCACCGCCGTCGACGGCGTCGACTTCGCGTTGGAGACCGGCGAGCTCTGCTCGATCATCGGCCCAAACGGCGCGGGGAAGACGACGTTTTTCAACCTGCTCACGGGCGTGTTGGAGCCCTCCGACGGGAGCATCCGGTTCGCCCCATCGGGCGGCAGAGACGCGGGGGCGGCCTCCGCCGGTGCCGACGGGACCGGCTCCGCGATCGACATCACGACGGCCTCGCCGGACGAGACGGCGCTCGCGGGGATCCACCGGTCGTACCAGATCACGAACCTCTTCCCGACGCTGTCGGTGCTGGAGAACGTCCGCGTCGCCGCGCAGGCGAGCCGCGGGAACGACTCGTGGAAGCTGTGGCGCAACGTGACCGACTTCGAGGACCACTACGCGGAGGCGACCGCGATCCTCGAACGGATCGGGCTGGCCGAGGAGGCCGAGACCGTCACGCAGAACCTGAGTCACGGCGAGAAGCGTAGCCTCGAGATCGGGGTCGCGCTCGCCGGCGACCCGGATCTGCTCCTGCTCGACGAGCCGACCGCCGGCGTGTCGAGCGAGGGCGTCGACGAGGTCGTCGCGCTGATCGAGGACGTGGCCGAGGATCACTCGGTGATGCTCATCGAACACAACATGGAGGTGGTGATGGACATCTCCGACCGTATCGCCGTCCTCCACCGCGGCGAGCTGATCGCCGACGGGCCGCCCGAGGACGTTCGCGGCGACGAGGACGTTCAGGAGGCGTACCTCGGCGGGTACGGCCGCGAGGGATCCGCCGACGGACGAGAGCGCTCCGCCGACGAGGGAGGGCGCTCGGACGGCGACGCGGCCGCCGACGGCGGCCGACGCGTGCGCGCCGGGGGTGAGTCGCGGTGACGACGCTCGAACTCGACGGCGTCCACACCTACTACGGCGAGAGCCACATCCTTCAGGGGTTGTCGCTGTCGGTCGAGGCGGGCGAGATCGTCGCCCTCGTCGGCCGGAACGGCGTCGGGAAGACGACCACGCTCCGCACCGCGCTCGGGCTCACGCCGCCCCGCGAGGGGACGGTCCGGTTCGACGGGACGGACGTGACGGGGATGGAGCCCCACGAGATCGCCGCCCGCGGCATGGGGTGGGTGCCGGAGGAACGACGCGTATTCTCGCATCTCACGGTCGAGGAGAACCTCCGCGTCGCCGCCCACTCGGCCGCCGATCCCGGCGCTCGGATCGCGGGGGCGTACGAGCTGTTCCCGGCGCTCGACCGCTTCGCCGACAAGGAGGCGGGCGACCTGAGCGGCGGGCAGCAGCAGATGCTCGCGATCGCCCGAGGGATGCTCGGCGACAACGACCTGCTGCTCGTCGACGAGCCGAGCGAGGGGCTCGCGCCACAGATCGTCGAGGACGTGGTGGAGGCGCTGCGCGCGGCCTCCGCGGACACGACGATGGTCCTCGTCGAGCAGAACTTCCGGCTGGCGATGGATCTGGCCGACCGCTTCTACCTCATCGACCACGGCGTCGTGGTCGAGGAGGGAGAGACCGCCGGCGTCACGAGCGAGGACGAACGGATCCGGAGGTACCTGACCGCATGAGCCTCGGACCGCTCGCGGGGGCCGCCGCGCAGGTCGCCCCGCTCGTCGACCCGGGCGCGCTGCTCGCGACCGGCGGCGCGGTCGACGGCCTCCAGACGGCCACTCGCGTGCTCGCCGAGGGGATCGGCAAGGGCGCGGTGTACTTCACCATCGCGGTCGGCCTGACGCTTGTCTTCGGGCTGATGGGCGTGCTCAACTTCGCGCACGGCGCGATCGCGATGGTCGGCGCGTACCTCGGCGGCTTGGTTCTCGTCCTGCTCGTCGGGGCGAACACCGGGACGGTCGCAACGATCCTCGTCTTCTTCGTCGCGCTGGCGCTCGTGTTCGCGGTCACCACCGCGGCCGGCAGCGCGATGGAGGTGACGCTCATCCGGCCGATCTACGACCGGACGCCTACCTACCAGATCCTGTTGACCTTCGGCGTCTCGCTCATCATCGAGGAGGTCGCCCGGATCGTCTTGACGCTCCGGGGGATCCAGCCGAACCCGCAGTGGCAGGCGCCGATGGGCACCGCGCCCGACGTGCTGCTCGGGCGGACCGAGCTGCTCGGCGTCGGCGTCAGGCGGCTGTACCTCTTCGAGGTCGCTATCGGCGCGGTCGTCGCCGTCGCCGTCTGGGCGTTCCTGACGAAGACGCTGTACGGCCTCTACATCCGGGCCGGCAGCGAGGACACCGAGATGGTCCAGGCGCTCGGCGTCGACGTGCGGCAGGCGTTCACCGTCGTCTTCGGCGTCGGGACCGGCCTCGCCGCGGTCGGCGGCGTCCTGCTGATGTGGGACCCGATCTGGGGCCCCAGCGTCCTCCTGAGTATCGACGTGCTGCTGTACGCGTTCGTCGTCGTGATCATCGGCGGGCTCGGGAGCTTCACCGGGACGCTCGTCGCGGCGGGCATCGTCGGGATCGCCGACTCGGTGACGACGTGGTTGTTCACCACCGGGATCGTCACTTTCCCCGGCCTCTCCGAGGTGACCATCTTCCTCCTGCTCGTGGTGATGCTGATACTCCGCCCGCAGGGGCTCTACGGCGTCGAGGAGGTGGGAGGCCATTAGCGACCCCGACTCCGGTGTCGACGCGGACGCCCCGGCGGACTCCGACGGGTCGGTCGGCGACGCGGGCGCACCGGTCGACGGTTCCGGCGCTCACGTCGACGAATCGGACGCTCCCGTCGACGAGACGGATCCGGTTCCGCCGTCGAAGGCAACCGGCGGCCTCCGCGAGTACCTGCGAGACCACGCGGTTCACGCGGCCGTGATCGTCGGGTTCCTGCTGTATCCGCTCGGCTACGAGGCGCTGCTCGCGACGCCGGCGGCGCCGCTCGCGGAGACGTTCCTCCCCGCGATCACGTTCATGGTCGTGGTGCTGTACATGGGGCTGTTCGCGATGAGCTTCGACTTCGTCAGCGGCTACACCGGCTACCTCTCGTTCGGGCACGCCGCCTTCTTCGGGACCGGCGGCTACTTCGTCGTCCTCGCCGCGAACGGGCAGGTGCCGGGGATCCCGGGCGGGACGCCGTTCATGATCACACTCCTGCTCGGCGCGGTGGTGGCCGGCCTGCTCGCGCTCGTCATCGGGTCGGTGTCGTTCCGGCTCACGGGCGTCTACTTCGCGATGATCACGCTCGGGTTCGCGCAGGTGATCTACGAGCTGATCCGCTCGTGGGGGTACGTCTCGACGAACCCGACCGAGGGCGCGACGGTGAGCGGCGACGCGCTCGCCATCGGCGTCCCCTTCGTCGACGCGCTGAGCCTCGACGTGGGGCGGCTCACGGGCGAGAGCGTCGAGAACCTGCTCGGCCTCGGGATCGACCTGTCGGCGACCGTGGTCTCGTACTACGCGCTCGGGATCGTAGTGGTCGTCTGCTACTTCGCGATGCAGCGGATCATCCACTCGCCGTTCGGGCGCGTGATGATCGCCATCCGCGAGAACGAGGAGCGCGCCCGGGCCGTCGGCTACGCGACCTACCGGTTCAAGCTGGCCGCGTTCGCCATCAGCGGCTTCTTCGGCGCGGTCGCCGGCGGGATTTTCGCCGCCTACTCGCGCTCCGTCGCGCCCGACGGGACGTTCTACTTCCTCGTCACCGCCGACGCGCTGATCACGACGATCGTCGGCGGGTTCGGCACCCTCGCGGGGCCGGTGTACGGGACCCTGTTCACGCAGGGGTTAGAGGACGTGCTCTCGACCGAGAGCGGCGGGATCGCGACGCTGCTGCGCGAGGAGCTCCCGGCGAGCGTCCTCGAAGCGGATCTGTTCGGGATCAGCGTGGAGCTGTTCGTCAACACCGCGGTCGACGGGCGCGCCCCGCTGTACCTCGGGATCATCTTCGTGCTGTTCGTGCTGTTCGTCCCGAACGGCATCCTCGGGACGCTACGCGACCGGCTCGGCGGCACCGTCGGGAAGCGGCTCCCGGACCACCTGCGGCGCTACCTCCGGTAGCGTCGCGGGCCCGCGGCTCCGCGGCCTCCGTCGCACGTCCCGCGACGGACCGCGACGTAGACACACGACACATGACCGATATCACGCGATACGACGGAGCGAACCGAACGCGGCGCGGCGAACCGGACCGAACGCGGCGCGGAGGAGACGGATGACCGTCTCGATCACCGGACTGGGGACGTACGTCCCGGACGAGACGATCACCGGCGAGGCCATCGCGGCCGAGAGCGGCATCCCGGAGGAGGTCGTCGTCGAGAAGATGGGCGTCCGCGAGAAGCACGTCTGTCCGCCGGACGACGACCACGCGACCGACATGTCGGTGACGGCCGCCGAGCGCGCGCTCGCGGACGCCGACGTCGATCCGAGCGACCTCGACGTGGTCGTCTACCACGGATCCGAGTACAAGGACCACGTCGTCTGGTCGGCCGCGGCGGCGATCACCGACCGACTCGGGGCGACGAACGCGTACGCGACCGAGAGCTACACGCTGTGTGCGGGCGCGCCGATCGCGCTCCGACAGGTGACCGCCCAGCTGGAGACCGAGCCGATCGACACCGCGCTGCTCGTCGCCGCGAGCCGCGAGGAGGACCTCGTCGACTACGGCAACGAGGACAGTTCCTTCATGTTCAACTTCGGCAGCGGCGCGAGCGCGTTCGTCGTCGAGGTGACCGACGGCGGATCGGTCAACGACGAGGCCGATCGCTTCGACGGTCGAGCGCGGGCGACCGTCCGCGCCAGCGCGGCCCAGACCGACGGCTCGTTCGCCGGCGACGTGGTGATGCCGGCGGGCGGGTCGAAGCGCCCGCCGAGCGAGGAAACCGTACGCGAGGGGCTTCACACCCTCGACGTGCCCGACCCGGACGGGATGAAAGAGCGGCTCGGGCCCGTCTCGCTGCCCGCGTACCTCTCGGTCGCCGACACGGCCCTCGAACGGTCCGGGCTCGACCGCGACGACCTCGACTTCGTCGCGCTCACACATATGAAGCGGTCGTTCCACGAGCGGGTCCTCGACGAGCTCGGCCTCGATCCAAGGAGCGACGGCTACTACCTCGACGAGTTCGGCCACGTCCAGAGCGTCGACCAGGCGCTCGCGCTGGAGCGTGGCGTCGAGACCGAGCGCCTCGAACCGGGCGACCTCGGCTGCCTGCTCGCGGCCGGGACGGGGTACACGTGGTCCGCGACAGTGATCCGGTGGCGAGGCTGACCGCTTGTAAACAGCGGAGCGTCTCACGGTTCTCCAGAACTCGCAAGACAGGGGGCTCGACTGATCTCTGTGCGGTTCCGTCCGAGACGGACGATTCGATTACTTACACTGTTACGTCGCGGCTGCCCCTTTGAGTTCCCGCCCCGCACAGCACCTCACGCCTCCCCAGCCTCGTCGCTCACGCCCTCCGGGCGTTCGCGACTCCCTCGCGCACTCCTCGCGCCACCGCTTCGACGCGTCGTCATTTACAAAATGGCTCGGCCGAGCGTCCGCCTCCGTCGGTCAGTCGCCGTCTCCGTGCGGGACGGACAGCACCGTCGCCTCGCCGGAGAGGACGCGCTCGTCGCGCTCGGGGACGGTCGCGGTCGTCTCGACCGCGACCCGGTCGCCGCCGATGTCGTCGATGACGCTGACGCTCGCTTCGACCGTCTCCCCCGGGTACACCGGCTTCTCGAACGACAGTTCCTGCGAGAGGTAGACGATGTCGCCGGAGAGCCGCGCGAGCGCCGCGGAGACGACCGCGGCCGAGATGATTCCGTGCGCGACGCGGCCGCCGAACATCGTGTCGGCGGCGTACTCGTCGTCGAGGTGGATTGGGTTCTCGTCGCCCGAGAGGGCCGCGAACGCCTCGATCGTCTCCTCGGTGATCGTTACTTCGTGCGTCGCCGTCTCGCCGACCGTCGCGACTGGCATACCGATCGGACGCGCGCCCGCCGCCTCAATCCCGCGGTTCAGCCTCGAACCCGTGCTGCGTCGGGGACTACCTCCGGCGTGGATCAGTCGTCCGCCGGCACGTCGACCACGTCCGCGTCGGTGGGGTTCGCGCCGCCGTACGCCTCGACCAGCTCGTCCAGTCGCTCCGGATCGTCGGCGTGGGCCAGCGGCTCCGTCGCCGTCTCGCAGGCGGCGTCGACGCCGAGGCGGTCGCAGACCTCGTCGACGGTCGTCTCGGCCATCTGGCGGTAGGTGGTCAGCTTGCCGCCCACGACGCTGTACAGCCCGGCCGCGCCGTCGCGGTCGTGGTCGAGCAGCGTGAACCCGCGCGAGATCCCGCGGCGGTCCGACCCCGCCTCGTCGGGCGAGTAGAGGGGGCGGACGCCCCACCACGTCCGGACCGTCGGCGCGTCGGCGACCGCGGGGAGCATCGCGGCGCACTCCTCGACGGAGCGCTCGACTTCCCAGTCTTCCGTCTCGTAGTCGTCGGGGTCAGAGACCGGCACGCTCGTCGTCCCCAGCACGACCTCGCCGTCGTGGGGCACGACGATGTCACCGTCGTCGGGGTCGCGACACCGGTTCAGCACGGGCGGCGCTCCGTCGTACTCCACCGAGACCATCACGCCCCGGCTCGGGGCCATTCCGACCTCGACGCCGGCCATCTCGGCGATCGAGTCGGCCCACGCACCGGTGGCGTTGACGACGATGTCCGGGGTCAGGGTCGCATCGACCGTGCCGCCGACGCGGACGGACTCGACCGCGCCGTCGTGGACCGTCACGTCCTCGACCGGCGCGTGCGGGTGGACGGTCGCGCCGCGGCGCTCGGCGTCAGCGGCGTTGGCGGCAACCAACCGGGACGGGTAGATGACGCCGTCCGGGACGCGGAACGCCTCAGCGACCTCGTCGGCGAGGCCCGGCACCGCCTCGCGGGCGGCGGCGCCGTCGAGCCGTTCGGTCTCGATGCCGATCGCCTCGCAGGCCGCGATCTTCTCCTCGAAGTAGTCCGGGTCGTCGCCGTCGAGCCGGACGAACAGGCCGCCCGTTTCGCGGACGCACGCGCCGGCGATATCGCGGAGCGTCCGGTTCTCGACGATACACTCCTCGGCCCCCTCGGCGTCGGCCTCCGCGTAGCGGGCCCCGCTGTGGAGGAGGCCATGCGACCGACCGGAGGTGCCGCTACCCAGGCCGCCGCGGTCGACGAGCGTCGCGTCGACGCCGCGCATGGCGAGGTCCCGAGCGATGCCCGTTCCCGTCGCGCCGCCGCCGATGACCAGCGCGGTCGGGTCGGCGCTCACGCGTCGGTCACCCGGGTTGGCGCGGGAGCGTGCTCCGCCGCGAGACGCCGTCGATTCCGGTCACTGTCGATCATGCCATATATACGCATTCCGCGCACTTGAGACTGCCGTCGAACGAGGGAGAAAACCGGTTTCGAAAGGGTGTTACCGGCCGAATTCCGGATCCGGCCGCGACGGCGGCTCAGCGCGGTCCGCCGGCGTCGGCGGGGCAGGTGTCGACGCCGAGCACGGAGTAGAGGCCGCAGGTCCCGGTCGCGGCGGTCGCGAGCATCGCGAGGGCGACGACGCCGAGCACCGGGGCCGCGACCGCGGGGAGGGGCCCGGAGCCCGCGAGGGTGGCTAACGAGGCAGCACCGGCGACGGCACCGACCGCAGTCCTGACGCGCTTGTCCATCGCACCGACGTTTTGGTTCATGCGTCACAATACGGCTCACGGCCGTATGAACCTTTCCACCGCCGACTTGCCTCTCGCGTTCACCCGAACTCGTCGAGGCCGGTCTGCGAGGTCGCGTCGGCGTCGTCCCCGTTCGGCTCGGCCGGCTCGCCGTGGTCGGCCGCGATCGACCGCGCGGCCCCGACACCCCCCGACAGTGACGCGCGTCGCGCGATCTCTTCGTCGCCGAGGCGGGCCGCGGCCGCGCCGTGGACCGCGCCGTAGCGCTCGCGGAACTCCTCCCGGGCCGCCTCGTAGTCGACGACGGGGTACGGGTACGCCTCGCCGATCTCGATCCCGACCTCGCGCTGGACCGCGAGCGGCGTCTTCTCGGGGGCGTCGAGGTGCGCGGCGGGGAGCGGGTCGAGCTCGGGGACCCACCGCCCGACGAACTCGCCGTCGGGGTCCTGATCGCGGACCTGCTTGCGGGGATCGTACAAGCGCAGTCCCGGGCGGCCGACCAGCCCGCACTGCGACTGCCACTGGGTGTAGTTGATCGCGGGGTCGCCGTCGATCAGGTGCTCGTAGAAGTGGTCGGCGCCGATCCGCCACGGCTGTTGGAGGATGTGAAAGTAGAACGACGCGCACAGCGCCCGCATCCGGAAGTTCAGCCACCCCGTCTCGCGCAGGCAGCGCATGCTCGCGTCGACCATGGGGAACCCCGTCTCGCCGCGCTTCCACGCCGCGACGAGGTCCGGATCGTGGCGGTCGCCGTTGAACCCCTCGTACACCGGGTTCACTGCGCGGTCGAGCCACCCCGGCCAGTCGAGCAGCTTCTGCGTGTAGTGGCGGTTCCAGAACAGCCGCGAGACGTACATCGACTTCCCGCGCCCGTCCGGCGCGCGCTCGTCGACGTGGCGGTGGACCTCGCGGACCGACAGGCAGCCGAACCGGAGGTACGCCGAGAGGCCGCTCGTCCCCTCGCGGGCGTCGACCGGCGAGGATATCGACCCCGGATACTCGGCGATCCGCTCCGCGAACGCGCGGAGTCGATCTTTCGCCGGACCGCGTCCGCCCGTCGGGACGCGCGTCTTCGTCGGGGCGACTCCGTAGGCGTCGCTCACCCGGTCCGGGTCGACGCCCGTCTCGACGCGCTCAACCGCGACCGACCGGGGGTCCCAGTCGAACGGGTCGGCGGCGAACCAGGACTCGACGCGGTCGCTCCAGTCCTCGCGGGGTCGGTCCGCGTCGCGGACGAGCCCGTCGCCCGCGACGAAGCGGACGCCGAGCCGCTCGCGGGCGCGCTCGTCGCGCCGGCGGCCGTACCGCCCGCTCGCCGTCGCGCTCGCGACGACCTCCCAGCCGGCGTCGACGAACCGGGCGAGCACGTCCAGCGGGTCGCCGTGGCCGTACGTCAGCCCCGCCCCGCCCACGTCGCGGTACTGGCGGTCGAGGTCCCGCAGGCAGTCGTGAAGGAACTCGATCCGGGCGTCGCAGGCCGCGCCGCGCTCGTCGTAGAAGCCGGGGTCGAAGACGAACAGCGGGAGGATCCGGTCGGCGTCCGCCGCGGCCGCCGCGAGCGCGGGGTTGTCCGCGATCCGCAGATCGTCTCGGTGCCAGACGACGGTGCCCGGCTCGTCGGGAGCGTCGTGGGACCGAGAGATCGACCGAGCCGCATCCGGGCCGGGAGCCCTTGGAAGCGGCGCGTCCTCGCCGGGAGCCATGGGTTAGCTCCGTTACGAGTTCCCGTCGCATGGGCCTGTCGGCCGGGCTCGGACGCGGCGCGGGCTCGGGGACGGGAAACGTTGAATAGGGTTCCGCCACCGTTACTTCACGGATGTCTGACACAGACGAGACCGACGTACTGCGCGAACTCGCCTCGCTGCCGACGATCGCGAGCCCGCGCGTGTCCCCGGACGGCGAGACGGTCGCCCTCTACTACGACGTCACCGGCCGCAACGAGCTTCACCTTCTCAACCCCGCCGACGGCTCGTTGGAGCGGCTCAGCGACGGCGACGTGCCGCGCTCCGTCCGCGCCGGCTTCGAGTGGGACCCGAGCGGCGACCGGCTCTTCTACCACCGCGACGAGGGCGGCGACGAGCAGCACGACGTGTGGGCGATGTCGCTCGACGGCGAGAGCGAGCCCGTCGTCGAGATGGACGGCCAGATCCGGCTCCACGACGTGGGCGAGGACGGCGAGACGCTCCTGCTCGGCTCCAGCCGCGACGGGCAGATGAACCTCTACCGCCACGACGTGTCGACCGCCGAGACGACGAAGCTCACCGACTACGAGCGCGCGGTCGCAGCCGGCGAACTCTCCCCCGACGGCGACCGGATCGCGTACACCACGAACGAGACCGACGCCTACGAGAACAGCGACGTGTACGTCGCCGACGGCGACGGGTCGAACGCCGTGAACCTGGAGATCGGCGATGTCGGCGCCGAGGCCGCGCCGGCGGACTGGGGTCCTGACGGTGACCGCCTGCTCGTCGTCGACAACACCACCGACCTCGGGCGGGCCGGGATCGTCGACCTCGCCGACGGCGTCGAGGACGCGACGGTGACGTGGTTCGGCGAGGGCGAGTTCGAGGAGTCGCCGAGCCACTTCCTCGAGGGCGGCGACCGGTTCGTCGTGAGCCGGACGCGCGGGGCGGTGACGGTGCCCGTCGTCTACGACGCCGACACGGGCGAGAGCGAAGAACTCGACTTCCCCGCGGGCGTCGCGAGCGTCACTGAGGGCCGGCTGGCCGACGACCGCCTCCTCGCGTACCGGACCACGTCGAGTCGGCGGCCGGAGCTGGTGGCGTACGATCTCGCCACCGACGACGCCGAGACGGTGTTCGACGCGGAGTACGGGCCGTTCGACCCCGACGACTTCGTCGAGCCCGAAACGGTCTCGTTCGTCTCCGACGGGGTCCCCGAGACGCCGGCGCGGGCGGTCGACCACGACCCCTACGAGGAGTTCGAGATCGAGGGGCTGCTGTTCGACTCCGGTCGCCGACCCTCGCCACTGGTCGTCAATCCGCACGGGGGGCCGCGACACCACGACATGCGGCGGTTCAGCTACCGCGTCCAGTTCCTGCTCTCGCGCGGCTACTCCGTGCTTCAGGTGAACTACCGCGGCTCCACGGGTCGCGGCCGCGAGTTCGTCGAGGAGCTGTACGACGACTGGGGCGGCGCCGAGCAGGGCGACGTGGCGACGGGCGCCGAGCACGTCCTCGACGAGTACGATTGGCTCGACGAGGACCGCGTCGCCGTCTACGGCGGCTCCTACGGCGGCTACTCCGCCAACTGGCAGATGGTCCAGTACCCGGACCTGTACGCCGCCGGGATCGCGTGGGTCGGCGTGAGCGACCTGTTCGACATGTACGAGAACACCATGCCCCACTTCCGGACGGAGCTCATGGTGAAGAACCTCGGCGAGCCGGACGAGAACGAGGCGACCTACCGGGAGCGCAGCCCGGTGAACTACGTCGAGAACGTCGGCGCGCCCCTCCTAATCGTCCACGGTGTCAACGACCCGCGGGTGCCCGTCTCGCAGGCGCGGATCCTCCGCGACGCGCTCGACGAGGCCGGCTTCGAGGAGGGCGACGACTACGAGTACGAGGAGCTCGGCGAGGAGGGCCACGGCTCGGGCGACATCGACCAGAAGATCCGCTCGCTGGAACTGCTCGACGACTTCCTCGACCGTCGGATCGGCGCGGAGCGCACCGCCGTCGCCTCGCTGGACGACTAGCGAGGCGCGGTTCGGGCATTAGCGACGCGGCGTTCGACTGACGCCGGCGGTCGACTGGTGTCGGCGGGCGGGACCGATTACGCCGTGGTTTAACACGCGCTCGGTCGAACGGGGGGTATGGCACTCGCGGACCCCGATCTCTCGGACTCGACGGCGTTCATCACCGGAACGACGCGCGGCATCGGCAAACAGATCGCGCTCGCGCTCGCTGACCGCGGCTGTAACGTCGTCTCGACCGGCAAGACGACGGACGACGACGACTCCGAGCTGGCGGGGTCGATCGAGCAGACGGCCCGGGAGGTGCGCGAGCGCGGGCCGGAGGCGCTCGCGCTCGAACTCGACCTCCGCGACGAGGACCGCGTCGAGGCGGTCGTCGAGGAGGCGATCAACCGCTTCGGCGAGGTCGACATCGTCATCAACAACGCGAGCGCGATCCAGCTGGCGAACGTCGCGGACCTCCCGGCCGACCGGTTCGACCTCCTGACCGACGTGAACGTCCGCGGGACCCACCTCGTCGCGCACGCGTTCGCCGACCACCTCGCGGGGCTCGACGAGGCGTGGCTGCTGTCGAACTCGCCGCCGATCGTGACCGACCGCTCACCGGGGAAGGCGCCGTACGCGTGGTCGAAGCTCGGCATGTCGTTCATCACGCTCTCGCTCGCCGAGGAGCTGGCGAGCGACGACGTGGGCTGTAACACCTTCTGGCCGGTGACGACGATCGACACCCGCGCGACGCGCTACTTCGGGCTCGGGACGGAGGACGACTGGCGCACCCCCGAGGTCGTCTCCGACGCCGTCCTTGAGATCCTCGCGCGCGACCCCACTGAGTGTACGGGCAACAGCTTCTACGACGAGGACCTGCTCCGCGAGGCGGGCGTGACAGACTTCTCCGCGTACAACGTCACCGAGGGCGACCCGGCCCCCATGTCCGCGCGGCTGTTCGCGCCCGAGTTCGAGCGCGAGGACTGAGCGGGTCGACTCACTCCGCGACCGCCGCCCGCAGCGCCGCGGTCGCCGCTTCCGGGTCCTCGGCGGCCGTGATAGCCGACAGCGCCGCCACGCCGGTCGCCCCCGCCTCGACCACCGGCGCGGCGTTCCCCGCGTCCACGCCGCCGATCCCGATCACCGGGAGGCCGAGCGCGTCGGCGACCGCGGCGATCCGCTCCGTCCCGATCCCGTCGCGGTCGCCGGAGACGTCCTTCGAGTCGGTGCCGTAGACGGCGCCGACGCCAAGGTAGTCGGCCCCAGCGGCCTCGGCCTCGCGCGCCTGCTCCACCGTCGAGGCTGACACGCCGACGACGGCGCCTTCTCCCAGCCGCTCGCGGGCGACCGACACCGGGAGGTCCGTCTGCCCGAGGTGAACCCCGTCCGCGTCTATCGCGGCGGCGAGGTCGATCCGGTCGTTCACGAGCAGGGGGACGCCGGCCGCCGCGGTCAGCTCCCGGAGCCGGAGCCCCGTCTCGTACCGCTCGCGGTCGGTGGCCGCCTTGTCTCTGAGCTGGACGACATCGACGCCGCCGGCGAGCGCGGCCGCGACGACCTCGGGGGTCGACCGCCCCGCGGACCGGCTCACCGCGGTGACGAGGTATATTCGCCACTTAGTGATATTCATGCGTAATTATCGGCCGCGAGTCGGTGAAAACGGTTGCGCTCCGACCGCGTCCCCACCCGCGACGGACAGACACAAGCCCGCCCGGCCCCTACGATAGTTCCATGTTCCCCCGGCTCCGGCGGATCGTCGCTCGCGTCGCGGAGGCGGTGGCGGGCGCGCTCGACCGGGCCGGCGTCATCGACCGGTCGCGGCTCGACGAGACGATGGGGCTCGCGTGGCCCCGGATCGTGACTGGGTTCGCGATCATGTCGAAGAACACCGTCGACCTCGCGGTGATCGGCTACGCGGTCGGCGTCTCCGCGGTCGCCGGGCTCGGGTACGCGTTCGCGTTCTGGCAGCTCGCGAAGTTCGTCTCCATCGGGCTCGCCGGCGGCACCGTTTCGCTCGTCTCGCAGAACTACGGCGGCGACGAGCGCGGGCGGGCGGGGCTCGTCGTCAAGCAGTCGCTGATCGTGGCCGCGCTGCTCGTCGCGCCGATCGTCGCGGGGTACGTCCTCGGCGCGGAGCGACTGGTCGCGCTCGTGGGCGGCGACGGCGCGGCGCTGTCCGCCGGGACGACCTACCTCGTCGTCACGGCGCCCGCGCTCGCCTTCGAGTTCTTCAACATGATCGCGAGCCGGACGTACGCCGGCGTCGGCGACACGGTCACTCCGATGGTCGCGCGAGCCGGCGGCGCGCTGTTGAACGTCCTCCTCACGACGTGGCTCGTCCTCGGGGCCGGCATGGGCGTGTTCGGCGCCGGGCTCGGTACCGCGGTCTCCATCGCCGCCGTCGGGCTCGTCCTCGCGTGGGGGATGTCCGGACGGTCGTACTTCGGCCGCGGCGCCTCGCCGGTCCCAGTCGGGCGCTCCGGGCCGTGGTTCGACCGCGGACTGACCCGGCAGCTGCTCCGCGTCTCCGCGCCGCTCATCGCGCGGCGCGTCGCCGAGGGGATCGTGGTCTTCCCGCTCCTGTGGATCGCGTCGTCGTTCGGCTCCGCGACGGTCGCCGCCCTAGAGGTCGGCCGCCGGGTCAGAGCGCTGCTCGGCAGCTTCAGCTGGGGGTTCTCGATCGCCGCGAGCACGCTCGTCGGCCAGCGGCTCGGCGCGGGCGAGGAGTCGCTCGCGACCGCGTACGGCCGCGACGTGATCGCGCTGTCGGCGGTCGTCTACGTCCTCGCGTCGGCCGCGGTGATCGCCGCCGCCGGCCCGATCGCCGGCGTGTTCGTCGACGATCCGGCCGCGGTGAGCGCGACCGCGGCGTTCGTCGTCGCCGCCGCGGTGAGCGCGGTGCCACTCGGCGTCGACGGCTCGATCACGGGGTCGCTCCGCGGCGCGGGCGACACGCGCTGGCCCTTCCTCGCGTCGATGGTGGGACTGTACGTCTTCGCGCTTCCCGTCGCGCTGGTCGGGCTCGTCACGCCGCTCGGCGTCGGCGGCCTCTACGCGGCGCTGGTCGCGGAGAAGCTCGTCCCCGCCGGACTGAACGGCTACCGGTTCCGGTCGAACCGGTGGCAGGCCGTCAGCCGGCAGTACCGCCCCGACGCGGGCGAGGTGGAGGAAGAGGTCGGATAGGGCCGCGGGCGGATCGGGAGCCTACTCGTCGGCGACGTCCTCGATCACTTCGACGCTGCCGGTGAGCTGCCGGTGGACGTACGGCATGTCAATCCCGGCGTCGTCGAACGCCTCCTTCACCGCGGTGACGTACTCGGAGCGCACGCGGACGAAGTCGCCGCGGTCGGGGTCCGCGATCCACCAGCGCGACTGGAGCCCGACGGCCGAGTCGCCGAGCTCGACGAGCCGGACCGAGACGCCCGGGTCGTCGAGGATCTCCTCGTGGGCCTCGGCCTTCTCGACGATGATGTCGGTCGCCGTCTCGATGTCGTCGTCGTAGCCGATCCCGAAGACGAACTTCTGGCGGAGCGTGTCGTAGGCGACGGGGTTCGTCACCGCGTTGTTCGCGAGATCACCGTTCGGGACGGTGACCAGTTCGTTGTCGAAGGTCCGGACCCGCGAGACGCGGAGATCGATCTCCTCGACGCGGCCGGACATGTCGCCCCACTGTATCCAGTCGCCGACCTCGAACGGCTTGTCCTTCAGGATGAACACGCCGGCGACGAAGTTGCCGAGGAGGTCCTGCGCCGCGAAGCCGACCGCAAGCGCGATGGCGCCGCCGAACACCGCGAACGCCGAGAGGAAGCCGCCGTAGCCGGCGACGGCGAAGCCGATGGCGATCGCCGCCACCCAGACCACGGCGTTGAGCACGTTCGTCCCGAGGCTCACAACCGCCTCGTCGAAGCCGCGCGACCTGACGATCCGTCGGAGCCCCGGAATGACGACGTACTTGCCGAGCAGCAGCACGGCCAGGAACCCGGCGACGAACCCGACCACCGAGGTCGCTATCGCCGCGACGTCGACCGCGGTTGTGACCGCGTCGAGCTGTAAGAGAAGCATCACCCGCCTTTTCACGAGGATATATAAAGAAGCTACTGGCGGCGCGGTTGTTTACGTCCGGTGGACGGACGGCCGCGTGGGAAACCGGTCGCTCGCACGGGGCAGCGGTCGCCGGCGGGAGACCGCGTCAGTCGCTCCGTACCGCGAGCGGTCCGTCGCCGCGGGCGACCGCGCGCAGCCGTCGACCGTGGACGTCGTCCGCCGCGATCCGCTCGCGGACCGCGGGCGGGATCCACGCCTCGCGACCGTCCGGTTCGGGCGCCGGCTCGATGCCCGCGGGGCGAACGTCGTCCGGGAGGTAGCGGGCGTACGTCGGGAGCCGCTCGCGGAGCGGGACGCCGCCGGCGTCGGCGACCGCCTCGAGCCCGCGGAGGTCGGGCCACTCGTACGCCGGGTTAATGTAGTCGTCCGTCACCGGCGAGACGCCGCCGAGGTCGTCGATCCCGCAGTCGACGAGGTCCGCCGCCGGCGAGAGGTTCGGCGGTACCTGAACGGACACCTCCGGCGGGAGCGCCGCGCGCGCCATCGCGACGACGCGGCGCATCGTCGCGAGGTCGGGCTTCGGGAAGTCCGAACGCTCGTTGGGGACGACGTTCTGTACTATCACCTCCTGGACGTGGCCGTGTCGCTCGTGGAGCTCGCGGATCGCGAGCAGGCTCTCGGCACGGTCGCGCCAGTCCTCGCCGATCCCGACCAAGATGCCGGTCGTGAACGGGACCCTCTGTCGACCCGCAGCGCGGATCGTGTTGAGCCGCTGGCCGGGCGTCTTCCGTCGCCCGCCGCTGTGCGCGTCCACGTCGGCGGTCGTCTCCAGCATGACGCCCATGGACGCGTTCACTTCGCGGAGGGCGGCGAACTGCGACTCCGTCAGGTCACCGGGGTTCGAGTGCGGGAGCAGCCCCTCCTCCAAGGCGATCTCGCAGGCCCGGTGGAGGTACTCGTGGATCGAGTCGAACCCCCACTCGGCGAGCGTCTCGTGGACCTCGGTGTACCGGTCGTCCGGCTCGTCGCCGAAGGTAAACAGCGCCTCCGTACAGCCCGCGTCGGCGCCGACGCGGCACTGCTCGCGCACCTCCTCGGGCGACAGCAGCGACGCCTCCCCGGGCGCGTCGTAGTAGGTACAGTACGTACAGGTGTACCGACACGCGGTGGTGAGGGGAATGAAGACGTTGCGCGCGAAGGTGAGCCGGTCGGCCGCGTCGACGTCGCCCGGGCTGACGGAGAGCAGTCGCTCGACCGCCCGCTCGTCGACCGCGACGTCGACCCCGTACTCGTCGGCCCCGGCGAACACGGGCGTCACTCGCGGTCGATGTTTAAAAAGGATCGCGGTTGCGGATCCCCCGGCGACACCGCGAGTGGTTACGTTGGCGCCCCCTTCGGTCGCACGACCAATTTCGACGGCGCTCACTCTCGGACGACGCTCACGCGACCCTCGGACGCGTCGAGCGCGAAGCCGGCCTCGCGGAGCCACGTCGCCGCGCGCCCCTCGCCGTGGATCAGGACCTCCGCGAGATCGGCCGGCTCGTCGACGTCGGTGCCGAGCCGGTGCGAATCGACCGTCTCGAACGCCGCGCCGACCGCGGCCGCGATCTCGCGGTGGTCGAGGTACGACGCGCCGTGGTAGTCCACGCGGAACTCGGGGTGGGAGGCGACGAACGCGTTCGTGCCGCCGCCGCGACCCGGGGCGACGGCCACGTCGGCGTCGCGGCCGGCCGCGAAGAGCCGGTCGAGCGTCGCCGGCGTGGCGAGCGCGAGGTCCGCCATCACGACGGCGGTCGGCTCGGGCGGGCCGTCGGACTCGTCGTCGGCTCCCAGTCGCGTGTCGAGCGCCCCGTTGACCGCGTCCGTCAGCGGGCGGTCGTCGACGGTGACCGGCGGGTCGAGGTCGACCGCGTCGGTCGCCAGCACGCGCGGCTCACCGCCGGCGCCGGCGACGGCGTCGAGCACGTCGTCGAGCATCGCCCGCGCAAATGCCACGCGCTCCTCGGGGGCAAGAACGCTAGAGAGCCGCGACTTCGGGCGGTCGGTCGAAAAGGGAACGATGACCTCCATCGCGGGGAGCGGCGCGCCTCAGAACAGGGATTCCAGCTCGTCGCTGTCGTCGCTGACGAGCTCGTCGAGGTTGTCGTCGCTCTCCTCGCGGATCTCGTCTAAGTTGTCCTGCGCCTCGATGGCGACCTGCTGGAGCTCCTTGATCCGCGGGACGTTCGTGACCCCCGCGAGCAGGATGACGGTCGCGACGAAGCCGGCGCCGCGGTACGGGTAGTCCCCGCCGCGGACCTCCATCGAACCGGTCTGCTCTTCGAGCCACTTCCGCCCGCGCTCGATGCCCTTCCGGTTGAGGTACTCGGGCGGACCCGCGAGCACGAGCAGCGCGCGCTCCGCGCCCTCGATCTCGCAGGGGAGCGTGAGCCGGCCGAGCGCCGCCTTGCGGACGAGGCTGGTGATCCGGTTCGTGGTGTGCGCGCTGTCGAGCTCGTCGTCGTCGCCGTCGTCGCGCAGCCGCGAGAGCAGGCCGCCCGAGGAGCGCTCCTCGACCTCCTCCTCCGCGTAGCCGACCGTGGAGACGCCGCCGCCCGAGAGCGTGTTGATGATCTCGGAGGAGTCGACGACGCTCTCGGCGACCTCCTGGCCCTGCTGGATCTCGCCGGCGCCGAAGAGGATGCCGAACCGACGGACGATCTCCTCGTTGATCTCCTCGTAGCCGCCCTGAACGGACTCGCCCGTCTTCCGCCAGGCGTCGTTGTCGAACACCATGAGGTTGTCCACCTCGCGGACGAACGTCTGGAACGACCGGGCCGCGTTGAGGGTGTAGATACCACCCTCGTCGCTGCCCGGCAGAATGCCGAGCCCGTAGACGGGCTCGGTGTAGATCCGCTTGAGGTGCTTCGCGAGCACCGGTGCGCCGCCGGAGCCCGTCCCGCCGCCGAGACCGGCGACGACGAGGAACGCGTCGACCTCGTGGACCGGGATCGAGTCGATCGCGCCCTGAACCTCGTCGATGTCCTCCTCCGCGATCTCCGCGCCGAGCTCGTTGTCCGCGCCGACGCCGTGGCCCTTCACGCGCGACTGGCCGATGAGGACGCGCTGGTCCTCGGAGATGTGTTCGAGCCCCATGAGGTCCGCCTTCG
This sequence comes from Halorubrum sp. SD683, assembly GCF_002135045.1. Taxonomy (NCBI): domain Archaea; kingdom Methanobacteriati; phylum Methanobacteriota; class Halobacteria; order Halobacteriales; family Haloferacaceae; genus Halorubrum; species Halorubrum sp. SD683. Next base: position 18,349 of record NZ_NEWJ01000022.1, on the reverse strand, counting down.
CCGTGTTGACGGCGGCGGCCGCTCGAACGATCTCGGAGCCCGTCCGCTTGTCGTACTCCAAGAACTTGTCAACTACTTTACCCCCCGCCTGGCCGAATCCGATCATTGCGAGTTTCATCGTGTGCTCCCTCCGCGTTTGAACTGAACAGAGCGTGATCTCGTATATAAGCCTTCGGTTGGCGTTACCAGCGTTGAGATTATGACAGTTGACATGTTCGCGCTCCGCGTCATCTGACCCCGAGGTGCTCCCCGAGCGTGGTCAGGTCCGCGGCGTCGACGCCGAACGCGCCGACGTCGCTGTCGGCGGTCGTGTTGTCGAACTTCAGCGACCGATACTGGTCCGGCCCCATCGGGAACCCGGGGACCGCGCCCAACACGGAGAGCCCGACCTTCGCGAGCGGCATGGGGAGCGGGACGATCGTGACGCCCTTCTTTTCGGCGTCGTAGACGAGGTCCGTGACCTGCCGGAGCGTGAGCACCTCCGGGCCGCCGATCTCGTAGGTCTCGCCGACGTGCTCGTCGTCGGTCACCGCGGCGGCGATCATCGGGACGAGGTCCTCCACGTGGATCGGCTGGAACCGGGTCTTCCCGCCGCCCGGGAGGGGGTACAGCGGGACGCCCGGCGCGAACATCCCCTTCAGGCGCTTGGTGAACGAGACGAACTCGCCGCCCTCGCCGAAGACGACGGAGGGGCGGAAGATCGCCCAGTCGAGGTCGCTGTCGCGGACGATTTCCTCCGCCTCGCCCTTGGCGCGGATGTAGGCCGTGTCGCCGTTCGGGTCCGCGCCGAGCGCGCTCAGCTGGACGAACCCGTCGACGCCGCCGTCCTCGGCGGCGCGGACGAGGTTCTCCGTGCCGCCGCGGTGGATCCGGTCGTGCATACGGTTGCCCCCCTCGGGTTCGAACAGGGGCGAGAGCGCGACCAAGTTCACGACCGCGTCGTGGCCGTCGACGGTCGACGCGATCGAGTCGTAGTCGGTCACGTCTCCGCTGGCGCCCGTCACCCCGTCCGCCGTCCCGTCGGGCGAGCGAGAGAGCGCGGTCACCGCGTGACCGTCGTCCGCGAGCGCGCGACAGAGGTGCGAGCCGATAAAGCCGGTCCCCCCGGCTACCAACACTTTCATGCGATCCGTATCGCGTGGAAGGCCCGTAAACCTACCGCGGCGTCAGACGCGCCCCCGAAATCCGGCGCAGAGGCGACCGAAACGGACCCGAGCGCCCGGATCACTCCTCGTCGGGAACCGGGACCGTCAACACCGGAACGGGCGCGCTCCGCAGGGTCCGTTCGGCGACGCTCCCCAGCAGGTATTGCCCCACGCCGGTCCGGCCGTGGGTCCCCATCGCCACGAGGTCGACCCCGGGGTCGTCGACGTACGCCCGGATCCCGCGGGCGGCGGAGGTGGCGACCTCGACCGCGCCGACCGCGTCCAGTCCGGCGGCCTCGACGCGCTCGACGCCCTCGGCGACCGCGTCGTCGGCGTACTCGGAGAGGGTGTCGACGTGGTCTCCGATGCCCACATCGCCGGTGTCGACGACCGAGAGGACGTGGACGGTCGCGCCCGCTCGCTCCGCGACCGGCAGGGCTCGGTCGAGCGCGGCGGTCGCTGCGGGGCTCCCGTCGGTCGGCACCAGGATGTCCTCGTACGGGTACGGGACCGTTTCGTCGCCCGGACGGAGGGCCAACACCGGTACCGGCGACTGGCGGACGACGCGCTCGGTGGTGCTCCCGACGAGGTGTTCGACCCCCTGCCGCCCCCGCGTCGACATCGCGACGAGGTCGGCGTCGACCTCCTCGGCGTACGCGGTGACCGTCTCCGGGACCCCACCCTGCCGGACCGCCGTCTCCGCGTCGACGCCGCGGTCGGCGGCGCGGGCGGCCGCCTCCTCGACAATCGATTCCCCCTCACGCTCTAACACGTCGACCACGTCGCCGCCGATCCGCGTCACGCTGTCGCGGGTGGTGTCCGCGACGTGGAGCACCTGGACCGTCGCGCCGTGGTCGGCGGCGATCGCGAGGATGTGGTCGAAGGCCGCCGCGGCCGCGTCGCTGCCGTCGGTGGGCACGCAGATCCGTTCGAACATACGGTCACGGTCGCGGCCGCAGGTAAAAAACGCTCGCGTCGTCTCGGCCGTTCCCGGAACGCCGTCTCGCGGCGTGTGTCGCGTCGCCCTGCGGCGTGCGTCACGTCGTTACGCGGCGTCGTCGTCCGGGTCCGCGCCGGTCGCGGCGTCCGCATCCTCCTCATCGTCGCGTCGCTCCACCCGGACCGTCGAGATGCGCGCGCCGTCGACGGCGGTGACTTCGAAGGTGAATCCCGCCGCTGCGGCGAGGTCGCCGATTTCGGGCGAGCGCCCGATCCGGTCGAGGACGAACCCGCCGAGCGTCTCGTAGCCGTCGCCGCTGAGGTCGGTCCCCAGCGCGTCGTTGACGTCGGAGAGAGCGACCGACCCGTCGGCCTCGTGCGCCCCGTCACCGGTCCGCCGGATCGTGTGGCGGTCGTCGGCCACGTCGAACTCGTCGCGGAGGTCGCCGACGAGCGCCTCGGCGACGTCCTCGACCGTCGCGATCCCCTCGAAGGCGCCCCACTCGTCGATCACCGCCGCCACCTGTCGGCGCTCGTCGCGGAACTGGACGAGGAGGTCGCTCGCGCTCGTCGTCTCCGGGACGACGAGGATCTCTCGGGCGAGGCCGCCCGCGGTGGCGCCGTCGTCGCCCTCGGCGGTCGCGCGCAGCACGTCCTTCGCGTCCACGAAGCCGACGACGCGGTCGGCGTCGTCGCGGTCGACGACGGGATACCGCGTGTGGCCGGCCTCGAAGATCGTCTCGCGAATCGCCGCCAGCGACGCGTCCGCCGGCAGCGAGACCACGTCGGGACGTGGAACCATCAGCTCGCGGGCCGCGGTGTCGTCGAGCTCGAAGACGCCCTCGATCATCGCCACCTCGGACTCGTCGACGTGCCCGGCCTCGCCGGCGCGGGCCAGCACGCGACGGATCTCGCGCTCTTCGAGGGTCTCGTCGCTCTCGGAGGCGGGCGGGACCCCGATCAGGCTCGTGAAGGCGTTCGCGGTGCCGTTGAACACCGCGATGCCGGGCGAGAAGATCAGGTACGCCAGCTTCATCGGCGGCGCGAGCAACAGCGAGATCCGCTCCGCCTGCGCGATCGCGATCGTCTTCGGCGCCAGTTCGCCGAAGACGACGTGGAGGAAGGTGATGAACGAGAACCCGACCGCGAACGCGACGAGGTGGACCAACCCCTCCGGCAGGAGCGGGCCGAGGACCGGCTGGATGAGCGCCGCGACCGCCGGCTCGCCGATCCACCCGAGACCGAGCGACGCGAGCGTGATCCCGAGCTGGGTCGCCGCGAGGTAGTCGTCGAGGTTCGTCATCACCTCCCCGAGCGTCTCCGCGCCCGCCTGCCCCTCCTCGACCAGCTGTTCGACCGAGGTGGCACGGATCCTGACGAACGCGAACTCCGAGGCGACGAAGAAGCCGTTCAGGACGACCAGAAACAGCGCGGCCGCGACCCGCGAGAGTGAGACGGCGACGGCTACCATTCGCGCCTCCCGGGCCCGCGGCGAGCCGGTGAGCCGACGGCGGTGCGTGAGTCCACGTTCATGGCGGCCGTTCGCGGAGGGGTCACTAAAAAGGCATGCGAACGCCGCACGCGAGGGAGAAGAGCCGGTCCCTGGACCGGACCCGCGCCGTTTATTCCTCGCCGCGGCGGAACGCCACCATGCTGATCACGCTGGAGGGGCTCGACGGGAGCGGCAAGACGACGGTCTGGGAGGCGCTCCAGGACGTGTACCCCGACGCGACGTTCACCCGCGAACCGACCGACAGCTGGTACGGAGAGGCGGTGGCCCGATCGATGGGCGACTCGGAGGCCGACCCGCTCGCGGAGCTGTTCCTCTACACCGCCGACCACGCGAACCACCTCTCGGAGACAGTTCGACCGGCGCTCGCGGACGGCGACCTGGTCGTCTCCGACCGGTACTCGGACTCGCGGTTCGCCTATCAGGGGGCGACGCTCGCACGGACCGACGCGGATATCAAGCGGCCGCTGGAGTACGTCCGCGGGATCCACGCCGCGTTCTCGCACCCGCCGGACGCGACGATCTACCTCGACCTGGACCCCGAGACGGCGGCCGAGCGCGCCGGGCGAACCGACAAGTTCGAGCGCGACGGCTACCTCGCGGCCGTGCGCGACAACTACGAGCGCCTGATCGACGCCGAGCCCGGGCGGTTCCACCGGGTCGACGCGACGCGGGCGCCCGAGGACGTGGTCGCTCGGGTCGAGGAGGTCGTGGCCGGGCTCGTCGACCGCTGACGGCGTCGCGGTCGAGCCCTCTCAGCGCGTGTCCGGGAGTTCGTACTCGTCGGGCGGCGTGAGGTAGAGGTAGTCGATGGCGGCGCCGAGCGCTATCGGGAGCGCGATCAGAAGCGCCAGCAGGATCGTCGAGCTCCCGACGTTGATCCCGGTCCCGACGCCGAGCGCGCCGGTGAAGACGAGCGTCGAGACGAGCAGCAGGATCGGTGTCAACACGAGCGTGTACAGGATCGACCCCCACGACGTCGAAAGCTGAATCCGGAAGAACCGGGTCGCGACCCCGGCGAGGAACGTGTGGAACGCGACCAACGCGAGGAGGCTGCCGAACCCGAACAGCGCGAGCATGGTCGCCGTACGATCCCCCGACACTTCCCCCTATCGACCTCAGACGGGCCCGCCGCCGCCCTGCTGTCGCGCGGCCGAGAGCAGGTCCGAGACGGGTGCCGTGTACTCGTAGCCCGGGATCACGCCTTGGACGTACGTGCCCTCGACGAAGTCGATCAGGGCGCCCGCGTCGTCGACGCCCCGCCGCTCGTTGATGTCCGAGAGCGCGTAGGTGATCGCGATCTCGTCGTCGTCGCGCTCGACGGCCGGATCGAAATCCCGATCCTTGCGGGTGACGCCGCCGACATCGACGGCGCGGCGCTCGAACGTGTCGACCCAGCCGTCCTCGACCACGTCCGCGACCTCGTCGGCGGTGGCGGCGGAAAGCATTGGCACGCGAACGGTAACGGTGAACCGGATGCGCCCCTCGCCGGCCGGCTCGGCCCGGACGCGCCCGTCGAACGCGGTCGTCGTCGACACCCAGCCGTCGCCGTCGCGCTCGAACGAGCCGTGGTCGCCGAACGCGCGCCGGACTCGGCCGGGGAGTTCGTCGGCCGCGTCGGCGTCGTCGTCCTCGGTTTCGGTCATACTTATCCGGAGGTGACGCGGCCTGAAAAGCCGCTCGCGTCTCCCGCGCGAGCCGGGCATCGCCCCGTCGCCGACGGCCCCGTCGCACCCGTCACCGATACGGGCACACCGAGCCGGTACGTCGGGCGCTTTTATGCGTCGACCGACGAGACGAGGTATGGCTGACCGGTTCCGGTCCACGGAGGGACTGATCGACGCGCTCGCGACCGCCGAGTTCGACCGACCGCCGGCGCTCGTGAGCAACGCGCACATCACCGGGCTCGGGGTCGCGCGCGCCCTCGACGCCCACGACGTGCCCGTCATCGCGCTCGACCGCGCGGGCGACGGCGCCGACACCGAGGCCGAGACCGTCGCACACGACGGCCTCGCGCCCCCCTCTGGCGCGGTCGACTACGCGGGGGCGGTGACGTACCCGCTCGACGACCTCGACGGGTTCCGCGAGGACGTGGAGGCGATCGTCGACGCGGCGGGCACCGAGGCCGTCGCGTTCGGCTGCATGGACGAGTGGGCGCTGTCGTACGCCGAGGCAGACCCCGATGGCGTCCGGCTCCCGTTCGCCGGGAGCGAGACGCTCGACGACGTGCTGAACAAGTCCGAGCTGTACGCGACCTGCGAGGAACTCGGCGTGCCCTACCCGGAGACGTACCGGCTCGAAGCGACCGCGGCGAGCGGGACCCGCGAGGCGGACGCCACCGTCGACGAGGCCGCGGCGGCGCTCGGCTTCCCGCTGGTGGTGAAACCCGAACTCAAGCGCGACTTCGAGGAGGCGTTCGGCACCAACGTGATCGAGGTCGCGGACCGCGAGGAGTTCGCGGACGTCGTCGCGGCCGCGGCCGACGAGGGCATCGCGGTGATGGCCCAGAAGCGCGTCGACATCGCGGCGGGACGGGACCACTCGCTGGCCTCCTACGTCCCCCCGTCCGGGAGCGACGACGCGCTCGCGGTGGTCGGCAACGCGGCGGTCCGGTACCCGCGAAACTTCGGCACCTCCTGTCTCGTCGAGACCGCGGACGAGCCGGCGATCCGGGAGTACGCGCTCGCCGTCCTCGATGACGCGGGCTACCACGGGATCAGCGAGGCGGAGTTCGTCTACGACGCCGACCGCGAGGAGTTCCTGCTGCTCGACGTCAACACCCGGCCGTGGAAGTGGATCGGGATGCCCGTCGCCGCGGGCGCGAACCTCCCGATGGCCGCCTACGCGGCGGTCACCGACGCGACCTACGAGTCGTCCGGAATCGAGCCGATGCGGTGGGTGTACCTTCGCGACTACCTCTCGCTGCTCGCGGGCGACGACGCGTTCTGGGACCAGCTGTCGGCCGCCGACTGGCGGCGGCTCGTCTCCGGCGTGTTCGAGCGCGAGGGCGACCTGACGGCGGGCGTCTACCGCCCCTCGGACCCCGATCCGGCCGCGAAGCTGCTAGAGACCGAGTTCGTCGACCGCGAGTACTACTGCTCCTGTTGAGGCGCCCCCGACCGGGAGACGCGTGAGCGACCGCGGAACGCAACGATTAGTTCGCCCGCCGACACAGGGCGCGTATGGACTTCTTCGAGGCGCTCGCGGACCGGATCGAGGCCGTCGACAGCGTCGTCTCGGTCGGGCTCGACCCCGACCCGAGCCGGCTCCCCGACGCCGTGGCCGACGCCGATCTACCGCGGTGGGCGTTCAACCGCCGGATCATCGACGCCACCCACGAGCACGCCGCCTGCTACAAGCCGAACGCCGCGTTCTACGAGGATCCGGACGGCTGGCGCGCGCTGCGCGAGACCGCGGCGTACGCCGAGGGGAAGGGCGTCCCCGTCCTGCTCGACGCGAAGCGCGGCGACATCGGCAACACGGCGCGGCGGTACGCCGAGGTGCTCGACCACGTCGACGCGATCACGGTGAACCCCTACCTCGGGCGCGACTCGCTCCAGCCGTTCCTCGACCGCGCGGACAAGGGCGTGTTCGCGCTCTGTCGCACCTCGAACCCCGGCGGCGCGGACCTCCAGGATCTCGAACTCGCCTCCGGCGAGCCGCTGTACGAGCGCGTCGCGGCGCTCGCGGACGTGTGGAACGCGAACGACAACGTCGGACTCGTCGTGGGGGCGACGACGCCCGAGGAGCTGGAGACGGTCCGCGAGATCGTCCCCGAGATCCCGTTCCTCGTTCCCGGCGTCGGCGCGCAGGGGGGCGACCCCGAGGCCGCGGTCGAACACGGGCTCGCCGAGCGCCCGGACCTCCCGGTCGACGTCGGGCTCGTGAACTCCTCGCGCGGGATCATCTTCGCAGGCGAGGAGTCGAGCCGGCCCGGCGACGAGGCGACGTACTTCGGCGCCGCGGGCGACGCGGCGAAGCGACTCAAGAAGCGGCTGAACCGGCACCGCTGAGCCGTCGCGTCGCGACGCGTTAGCGCCGCCCGGCGACGCAGGCGGTACAGGCTCGGGCCGTCTCGTCCCAGTGGTCGTCGCAGACGGCGCGGCCGCAGCGGTCGCAGGCGCGGCTCGCGGTAGCCGCCTCGCAGATCTGGCACAGTCCAGTGCGGCTCACGGCGGCGGTTGGGTCGGACGGCTTATGACGATCGGGGGCGACCGCCCGGTATGCGCCAGTTCGTCGTCATCGGCCGCGACGTGCCAACCGATCCGGACGCGATATCGCTGTCCGACATCCCCGGGGCCGGCCGGCTCGACCTCCTCTGCCGGTGCGTGAGCGCCGGCGTCTTCCTCTCGCACGGCATCCGCGAGTCCGTCCGGGTCCACCTCGCGATCGCCGACGAGTTCACCGTCTCCTTCGACTCCGACGCGCTCCGGCACCTCCACCCCGACGAGCGCAACGTCGCCGCGCGGGTCCGCGACGCGCTCGACGCGCGAGACGAGGCGATCGGCCACATGCCCGCAGACGTCTCTCCGGGCGTCGAACTCCGCCGGATGGGGCTCGACGCGACGCTCGACCGGCTCGTCGGCGCGGACGGCCGCGGCCCGGACGGGACGCTCGTCAAGCTCCACGAGGACGGCGCCCCGCTCATCGACGCCGAACCGCCGGAAGATCCGGTGTTCGTGCTCTCGGACCACCACGACTTCGCGCCGGACGAGGCGGCTGCGGTCGACGAGCGCGCCGACCGCCGGCTCCGGGTCGGCCCCGAACTGCTCCACGCGGACCACGCGATCACGGTGGTCCACAACTGGCTCGACACCGACGGGTACGCCAGCTACTGACTGCGGGACGGATGACCGCACCACCCCCCGGCAGCGACCCGTCGCCGCCCGACCGAGAGACCACGACCGCGCCCGACGCGGACTCCCGATTCGCGGTTCCACTCCGCGGGGTGGCCGTCGACCCCGAGACGCGCTGCGCCCACTGGGACGACCCCGTCGACGTGGTCGCGCTCCGGTTCGGCTGCTGCGAGGCGTACTACCCCTGCGACGCCTGCCACGACGCCGCGACCGACCACGAGGCGGTCCCGTGGCCCCGCGACCGCTTCGACGATCCGGCGGTCCTGTGTGGCGTCTGCGAGACGACGATAACCGCGAGCGAGTACCTCGACTGCGACGATACGTGCCCGGCGTGCGGCGCCGCGTTCAATCCCGGTTGTCGGAAGCATCGGGGCCGGTACTTCGAGGTGGCGGGCTCGGGGGACGAGGACGGTGACGACGGTTTATAACTGATGGCGCGGCAGCGGTGGCGTGTGCCTGCGAGCGCCCGACGGGCGCGAGTCAGCACGCGCGAGGGAGTCAGGCGCGACGAGGGCGACTGAAGGGAGCCCGCAGGATGCGCCTGACGAGGCTGGGGAGGCGTGAGGTGCGGTTGCGGTGCGGGACGGGACTCGAAGGGGCAGTCGCGAGGACGAAGACGCGCGACGTAAGGACCGCAGGGAGCGAGTGAAACGAGCGACTGCGGACCGCAACGAGCGCATCGAGTCCTCGCGACTGGGGCTTCGTGGTACCCGCGTCTGGCGTCGATGAACTGGATATTCTATCGACTCCTCCCCCCTCCGGTCCGCCTTGATCGCCCCCCTTTCGGAAGGATTAAAAGAACGAACGGCCTTCTGTCGAGTGCGGGCCGGTGGGGTAGCTTGGTATCCTTCGGCCTTCGGGTGGCCGTAACCACGATTCAAATTCGTGCCGGCCCACTTCTCCCGCATTTTCCGCCGACTACCGACGGGTACCTACCTTCGGTGAAGCCGCGGTGTTCCGCCGCGGATGTCACCCGACCACCGCGTTCCGAGACGTGTGTTTCCCGGGCGCAGCGGGGAGGCCGAAACGGCGGAAATCGCGGTCCCGTCGCCGGTGATCTGAAGTATAAGGTATCCGGGACGATCGGTCGAACAGCTCCCCGATCGGCTTCTCGAAACGAGACACTACAGCCAGATATTTTTCCGTTTAGAACCCCTCTTGATCGGTAGTTGGAATGTCGATCGATAACCCGAATGAAGCCGCCACTGCGTCGATCGAAGTCTTACATGTCGACGACGATCCCGCGTTTCTCGACCTGACCAAATCCTTCATCGAGCGGGAGCTCGGCGACGTCGAAATAACCACGGTGGCCAGTCCGGACGCGGTGCTCGACACGCTCGACGAGCGGTCCGTCCACTGCGTCGTGAGCGACTACGAGATGCCCGGGACGGACGGACTCGAACTGCTCGACGCCGTCCGCGATCACTACGCCGACCTCCCCTTCATCCTCTACACGGGGAAGGGCAGCGAAGAGATCGCGGCGCAGGCGATCAACGCCGGCGTGACCGGGTACCTCCAGAAGGGCGGCCCCGACCAGCACCGCCGCCTGGCCAACCGGGTCAAGCACGCCGCGACGGAGTACCGCGCCCAGATCGAGTCGGAGCGGTACTCGACGGTCCTCCGGGCGCTCGACTATCCGATCTACGTCGTGAACGCCGAGGCGGAGTTCGAGTACGTCAACGAGGCGTTCCTCGACCTCGTCGGCTACGACAGGGAGGCGATCATCGGCAGCCCGCCGGGCAAGATCAAGACCGACGAGGGTGTCCAGCGGGCGAACGACATGCTCGCGACGATCGTCTCCAGCGCGGGGCCGGAGACGCAGCAGTTCCGGGTGGACATCCACACGAAAGACGGCGAGACGGTGCCGTGTTACGACCACATGGCCGCGCTCCCGTTCGACGACGAGTTCCGCGGGTCCGTGGGGATCCTCCGTGACGCGACGCGCGAACAGCGGCAGCGCGAGGAGCTGATCAGACAGAACAAGCGGCTCGACGAGTTCACGTCGATCGTGTCGCACGACCTCCGGACGCCGCTCCAGAACGCGAAGACGGCGGCGGAGATGGCTCGCGCCGAGAGCGAGGCGACGCACTTCGAGGCCCTCGAACGGGAACACGAGCGGATGGAGCAGATGATCGACGAGCTGCTCACGCTCGCGAAGGAGGGCGAGTCGGTGTCCGATCCGGAGCCAGTCGACGTCGGCGCGCTCGCCGCGGAGGCCTGGAAACCGTTCGGCTGTCCGGCCGACACGCTCGACGTGGTGGACGACGAGATCACCGTCTCCGGCGACCGCTCCCGGATCCGGCGGCTCCTCGAGAATCTCTTCCGCAACGTCGACGACCACTGCGGGTCGCCCGTGACCGTGACGATCGGTGCGTCCGCCGACGGGTTCTACGTCGCCGACGACGGGCCGGGGCTCGACGAGACGGACTGCGAGAGCGTGTTCGAAGCGGGGTACACGACCGCCACGGACGGGACCGGGTTCGGGCTGACTATCGTCGAGCGAATCGCCGACGCCCACGGGTGGGACATCTCGGTCGGCGACAGCGCGAGCGGCGGCGTCCGGTTCGACGTGACCGTCGACCCGGCGGTTCCCGTGACAGACGACGTACCCGTCTCGCCGTAGCGGGCCACGCCGCGGCTTCGACCGCACCGCGCAGGGCCCTGTGCCCCGAGCGATCGGTCCGCGGACCGGGCCGATTGAATAGGCACGGGAACGAGCGATCGATCGATGACACCCGACACCGTCGCGGGCGTCGACTGGGCGGGCGGCGCGTGGCTCGCGGTCGTGTTCGACGGGACCGGCGGGCCGGACGCGCGCCTCGAACGCGACCTCGAAGCGCTGTGGAACGACGGCGTTGATCGGCTGCTGGTCGACGTGCCGATCGGTCTCCCCCACGACGCCGAGACGCTGGTGAAGCGCGAGGCCGTCGACTCGGCCGCGCGGTCGGCCGCCGAGCGTCCGAGCAGCGTGTTCCCCGTCCCCTCGCGGGGCGCGTGCGAAGCGGCCAGAGACGGCGCTGACTACGAGGCGGTGAGCGAGCGGAACCGGGCCGACCTCGGCAAGGGGCTCAGCCGACAGTCGTACCACATCGCGCCGGCGGTCGGCGAGGTCGACGCGTTCCTCCGGCGGGACGAGGCGGCGCGCGAGGCGGTCATGGAGGCGCACCCGGAGGTGTGCTTCCGCGGGCTCAACGGCCGGCGGCTCGACCACTCGAAGACCACGGCCCCGGGCGTCGGCGAGCGGCTCGGCGCGCTCGACGGGCACCTCGACGACCCGGGCGCCGCGCTCGGTCGGGTCTGTCGACGGCTCGCAGACGAGCCCATCGACGCCGTGAGGGAGGCGGACCCCACCGCCGACGACGCCGTGGACGCGCTCGGGCTGGCGGTCGTCGCCCGCCGCCCGGTCGACGAGCTACGGTTCCTGCCGGGTGACGCGGATCACCGGGACGACGAGGGGGTCCCGATGCGGATGGCCTACTGGAGCGCGGACCCGTTGGCGTGAGGATCCGCCGGGTGGTAAGGTTGAAGTCCCTCTGTCACCCGCTACGACACGAATGAAACTCTTCTCCTCGCGGGCGGACCGCCGGCGAGGGATCGCGGCCGCGGTCGGCGTCGCGGTCCTCGCAGTCGGGCTCTACGTCCTCGTGAGCCGCTACGCAGGGTTCCTCACCAACGCGGAGGCCCTCCGGACGTGGCTCGACCAGTTCGGTATCTTCGCCCCCATCGTCTTCATCGGCCTTCAGGCCCTCCAAGTCATCGTCGCCCCGATCCCGGGGCAGGTCGTCGCGCTGGTCGCGGGGTTCCTCTTCGGCCCGCTCGCGGGCACGGTGTACAGCCTCACCGGCGTGCTGATCGGGAGCGCGGTAGCCTTCTCGCTCTCGAAGCGGTACGGGCGCACCTTCGTGGAGCGGGTCATCCACGAGGACGTGATCGCCCGCTTCGACGGGTTCGTCGACACAGTCGGCGTTCCCGGGCTGTTCGCGTTCGTCATCATTCCCGGCCTCCCCGACGACGCGATCTGCTTCCTGAGCGGCCTCACCAAGTGGTCGCTACCGACGTTCATGGCCGTCATCGCGGTCGGTCGCCTTCCGGCGTACGTCCTCACCGTGTACGCGGGGGGCCAACTCGCGAGCGGCCGGTTCCTCTCGGCGATGGCGCTCGTCGCGCTCGTCGTCGCCGCGTCCGCGGTCGGGTACTACAAGCAGGAGGCGGTCCGCGACCTCGTCGAACGCGTCGAGCCGCGGCTCCCCTTCTGAGGGCCCGAGACGAGCGATCCGGGGTCAGCCCCACGTCCAGTGCGCGTCGAGGACGAACCGGTAGAGTCCGCTGACGAGGATCGCGACCACGTTCGCGATCAGGTACATCACCCCGGCCCACTCGACGAGCGCGGCGAGCACGCCGAGCTGGATCGGAATCGCCGTGCCGCGGACCAAGTTCGTCTTCAGCAGTCCGGCGAGGTACTCGGAGGCGCCCGTGTTCCGGCTCGCCCGGAACGTCCACGCGTTGTTGAGGACGTACGAGCAGACGATCGTGATCTCGATCGCGATCGTCGCGCCGACGATGTAGTTCAGTCCCGCGGTGTCGACGAACAGCCAAAGCAGGGCGAGCTGGAGCCCTGCGGTGAGCGCACCGACGACGACGAACCGGCGCATCTGGACCGCGATCGGTCCGCTGGCGAGGTCGCGGAGGACCGCTCGAAGCATCACTTATACCCGAGCGCTTCGAGGCGAGCTTCGAGGTCTTCGTCGACCTCGTCGTCGCCGCGCTCGGCGGCGGCCGCCTCCGCCGCGGCGCCGCGCTCGCGGAGCAGTTTCGCGTGGGAATCGACGACCGGGGCGAGCCGGTCGATGACTGCCTGTCCCTCCGCGTCGGGGTCGACCGCGAGGTTCTCTTGTTGGGTTGGATCCGTGGGACGGTGGTACAGCTCGCGGTCGCCGGCGTCGACGTTCTCGATGTACGTCCAGTCGTCGTCGCGCGCGCTGACGAACAGGTCGCCGTCGGACAGTGACCGGGGGATCGGCTGCTGGGTCACGTCCTCGCCCCGGACGGTCACCGAGACGACGGGGTCAGCAGCGTCGCGGTCACCGTCGCCGCCGGACTCGGACGGCGCATCGCCGACGGTGTCGGAGGGCGTCTCCTCTCCGGCGGCAGAGAGCGTCTCCTCGCCGCCGCCGGAGCGCCTCTCCTCGCCGCGGAGCGCCGGCAGGAGCGACTCGCCGTGCCACTCGGGCACCGGATCGACGCCGAGGAGGTCCGCGACCGTTGGGGGGATCGCATCGAGGCCCACGTGGCCGTCGACGTGGCCGCCGTCGAGCCCGGGCACGTCGGCCACGAACGGAACGTGGATCAGCTCGTCGTACAGCTTCGGGTAGTGGGCGAGGTGGCCGTGTTCCTGGAACTCCTCGCCGTGGTCCCCCGCGAGCAGCACCGCGGTGTCGTCGCGGACGCCCGCGGCGTCCAAGGCGTCGAGCAGTCGCCCGACGCTGGCGTCGACCTGCCGTACCGTCGCCTGGTACAGCGTCCGCAGTTCGCTGAGCGTCCGCTCGCCGACTTCGAGGCCGAGGCTCGTCCGGGCGTGCGCGTGGAGCATCTGGTGCGTGCCGATGATACCGTCGGACACCTCGCGGATGTAGCGCGGCGCGGGGACGTACGGCGTGTGCGTGTCCATGTAGTGGACCCAGAGGAAGAACGGCTCGTCGGTGTCGTCGACGAACCCGGTCGCGGCGTCCTCGACGTCGAACATGCGCGAGGCGTCGAGGAACGGGCGGTCGTCGCTGTCGCCGCGGAACTTTGAGCCGAGCCGACGGACGGGCGAGGTCGCGAGCTGGATCCACGCCTCGACGGTCGGGTGGGCCGCGAGGTACCGGCTGTAGACGCTGGATCCGACGCTGGTGACGAACGGCTCGAACTCGTCGAAGCCGTCGGGATACCCCCAGTGGTCGGTGAGGAATCCGTTCGCGGCGTTGAAGCCGCCGGTCGCGATCCCGGCGTCGGAGAGCACCTCCGCGAGTGTCACCGACTCGTCGACGCCGATGTCACCGGACCGAGTGAACACCGGTTCCGAGGCGAGGATCGACGGGAACGAGAACGGCGTCCAGTTGCCGGTCGCGAACGCGCGGTCGAACACGGTTCCCCCGTCGGCGAGCCCGTCGATCACCGGCGAGCGTCGCTCCGGGTCGTACGGGGAGACCGCGTCCGCCCGCAGCGAGTCAACCGTCACGAGGACGACGTTCGAGACGGCCGCGTCGTCGCTCGGCGTACCGGGGTCTGCGGCCGTCCGGGTCGACGAATCGGATGTCATAGAGTACGCAGCGGACCCCCCGCGGCCGCGCCTCGGGCGGCGGCGCGCGGAGCGTCACGAGTATACTTAAATGCGGTTTGCCAGCGGTTTGAGGATTTCGATCCCTCCCATCTCCCGGAGCGCGGCAGTCCGTGGGTGCGTGTGCGCCCGCGTCGAGCGTAGCTATTTGCCCGTCCCGCTCCTCGACCCGACCATGCGCGAGACGCCACAGAGCGGACCGGTCGACGCCGCGGCGCTGCCGGAGTCGGTCCCCGACGACGAGATTCCCGAGTCCATCCCCGCCGAGTCCAGAGCGATCGAGACCAGCGGTGCGACACTCCACGCCGTCGAGGCCGGTCCGGAGGACGGGAAGCTTCTCGTGCTGCTCCACGGGTTCCCCGAGTTCTGGTACGGTTGGCACGAGGCGGTCGTCCCGCTCGCGAACGCCGGCTACCGCGTCGTGGTCCCCGACCAGCGCGGCTACAACCTCTCGGCGAAGCCGTCGGCGGTGCGCGATTATCGGATCGGCGAACTCTCGCGCGATGTCGTCGACCTGATCGACGCATACGACCGCGAGACGGCCGCCGTCGCGGGGCACGACTGGGGGGCCGCGGTGGCGTGGTGGCTCGCTCTCCACCACGAGGACCGTCTCTCGGAGCTGGTCGCGGTCAACGTCCCGCATCCGACGGTGTTCGAGGAGGCGCTCCGGGGGTCGTGGGACCAGCGGCTCAAGAGCTGGTACATGCTCGCGTTCCAGCTCCCGAAACTGCCCGAGGCGGTCGCCAGCGCGGGGAACTGGCGGCTCGCGACGAACGCGCTGCGGGACACGAGCGCACCCGGCACCTTCACCGACGAGGACCTGCGCCGGTATCGCCGGGCGTGGAACCGCGACGGCGCGTTCGAGGCGATGGTGAACTGGTACCGCGCGATCGTGCGCGACCGCCCCGAGCCGACCAAGAGGGAGGTGGCCGTCCCGACGCTCGTGATCTGGGGCGCGCAGGACCAGTTCCTCGCGCGCCGACTGGCCAACGAGAGTGTCGACCGCTGCGCCGACGGTCGCCTGCTCGCGATAGAGGAGGCGAGCCACTGGGTCGTCCACGAACACCCGCACCGCGTCGCCGAGGCGATCGCGGACCACGCCGACCCTCTCCCGCCGGGCGCGCGCGAGTGAGACCGGCCGTTTCGAATACTGTCCCCGCCGAGTCGCCACAAAGGTTATATCTGCCCTCAGCCAAGGGACAGATATGAGCAAACACTTCGAAGACGCGCGGTACTACCTGGGTCGGGCGGCCGAACACGCGAAGGCGGGCGTGGTAGAAGAGTTAGAGCCGGTCGAAGCCCGCGTGAAGGAGCTCGTCGGCCGGGAAGACGAGGAACCGGAGCCGGAGCCGTTGCGGCTGGACAAGCTCCAAGCGGACCTGAAGGACCTCGAAGAGCGCGCCGAGGGCGAGGCCCGCGAGGCGGTCGCGTCCGCCCGGAAGCGCGTCGCGGAGTACCGCGGCAAGGACACCGCCGCCGAGTAGTCGCGCCGCGTCCTATCGGGTCGGCGGCTCCGCTCCGGCGGTTTCGTCCCCACCGATCCGTTCGTCAGCGGGAACCACCGCGTACTCGATGCCCGCTTCTTCGAACAGCGACCGCACCCGTTCGATGCCCCGCTGTGCGTCGACCTCCGTCGCGCGGTAGTGCCGGACCGGGTGGCGGATCCACGACGGCTCCCAGTGGGCGTACACGTCCGTGGTCGAGCGGTCGGGGCCGACGTACAGCGCGAGGTGGAGCTGGTCGTCGCTGGCGAGCGCCCCCTCGGGGTACCACGCCCAGCTCGCGACGGTCGTCTCGGGCGGCGTCTCGTAGTCGCGGTACTTCAGCGAGGAGACGAGGTTGCGGACGAACCCGAGCCGGTGGAGCTGCGCTTCGACGAGGGGAAACGGCTCGCGGAGCGTGAACGCGTACTGCTCGCGCGGCGTCTCGCGCTCGGCGTAGAGCCCGACGAGCGACAGGGGCGCGTGGAGGAGGCTCGCGACGCTCTGTCGGACCCGTTCGAGGGACCGGAGTTCGTGGGTCACGGCGGGGGATCCGAGCGGGTCCGGGATGTACTTTCCGCGTAAGGTAACTCTTAAGTCCGGAGGTCGGATACCTCGAGGTGAGCGGGTTGGTGGTCTAGCTAGGTTATGACGGCTCCTTCACACGGAGCAGGCCGGCGGTTCGAATCCGCCCCAACCCATACGCTCACTTCGTTCGCGTGAAGTAGCAAACCGCATGACGGGGAGGCTATACCCTTCCACCCCCTCAGCAATTCACCAATTCACCGGCTACTTTTGTCCCAAACCGCCATACGTGGTGGGGTTCATCAAAAAGTAGTACCCACAGGCACTAATAGCTGCCTGCTATCGGGAAGTAATTCCAGCAAGCCGAGAACACTAGTTCTTCTCCATAGTTGAGGTAATCATATAACCGGGGAGTCCGTGCGTCCTTAGAAGGACGACCCACCATGGCCTCTGACAACGAGTTATCGGCAACAACTCTGGATGAGATCCTTCCAGAAGCTACTACAGAACTCGGACACGATGAAAGAGGCCGTTTCAGAGTCATCTGCCTTTCCACTAACTTACCTTGGGAAGAACTCCTGACACGCTTTAAGGGGTATTTTACAGAGACGCAACAGGGAGATTTCCACCAACTACATACTACCTACGAAAAACTCAATAAAGAGTTTCAGGTCTACCTCTACCTGTTCCAACATCCAAATACGGGGGCCCCTATTATTTTCACTCTGAACTCTTACGACGACTTCCGCCGCACCTCAAAGCGGTTGATCGAGCAGACAGAAGACCTGTACACGCTCTGGATCCGTCCAGACGAAATGGCCACTCTTCGGGAAGAAGTACTTGACCACGAGGGTATTCGGCTCACCGGATTTGACTACGATACCTTCGGAAAGGACGAACGTAAAGCTCAACGACGTCCCGGCTACGATCGGAGCGGAAATCACGACAGCGAAGACGCCGAACACGTTCTTGAGGAGTGGAAACTGGAATACGGAATTAGTCCCACACAACTCCGATTTGATTTGCCAACACACGGTGAGTTTCACTTCAGTAACGACGGGGAGTTTGTTTTGACTGAAGGAGACACGCGTTTCCTCTATGAGGAGGTAGTTGAACCCGCCTTACGAGAGGCATATCCCCTGAGCGAGACTGTTCAATCATCCGAACTCAAAACAACGACCAAAGATGGTATCGACCAGATTGAGGAGCGTCCACTAGAAATGAGGATTACGGACACGTTGGATTACGACGATGTCGACAGTTTTGTTTCTGCGATGAAGGAAGAGAATTTCTATCCGTATTCGTATCAAGAAGCGCCCGGGAGCCTGCTGTTAAGCGGCCGTATCATGGATGAACAGAACGGTGGCATGATTTCGGTAGCTACAGACGGAGAGACGATGACAATTCTCCCGCGGTATGATACGGTCGTGCGTTAATTTCTACCGTCCTCAAGGGCAGAGATAGTTCCAGATGATCGGTTCCGTGATCGTCGGCAGTCCTCGTTGAATCTGCCGTTTCAGCGTCGAAAGATCTGGTATGAGGCGGTGCTTGAACCATTCATTGAGACGATCCCA
>NZ_NEWJ01000021.1:0-39571 GCF_002135045.1 Halorubrum sp. SD683 | reverse complement strand
GACCGGAGCGGTGAGTCGGTGGCACCGGATCGGCGACGACGCCACGCTCCGCGAGCGGTACGCGCCGCGGTTCGCGGCGGCCGAGCCGTACCGGCTCCGGACGCCGAGCCGACGGCGGGTGTACGAGGGGTTCGCGACGCGGTGTGACGAATCGGTCGCCGCGGCGGTGCTCCGCGCGCTCGATGCCGAGGTCGGCGCCGATTCGCGCGGAGCCGCGGGTCCAGACTCCGAGGAGACCCGCGTCCGCACCTACGCGGTGGGCGCCCGCGAAGGCGCCCTCGACCGCACCCTCCGGCGGGCCTGCGAGGACGCGGGTCTCGGGAGCCCCTCGACGTTCACGCGGATAAAACGGCTCCTGCGGGAGGCCGAGCTGATCGAGACCGTCTCCGAGCCGCAACCGGTCGGGCGCCCGCGCGAGCGACTCGCGGCGCGCGGCGCGCTCGCGGCGGCGGAGACGGCGGAAGAGACGGTCGCGGCGGTTCGCGGCGTAACAGGGTGAGAAGCGTTCGGACGCCCGTCACCGGGCGTCATTCCGGACGGATCAGTCGTCTTTCGTCTTGATGTCCGCCGAGAGGCCCTGCGCCATCTCGATCTCCTTCGAGTTGTTCAGGGTCCACGCGGTGCGGTCGGTGACGGCCTCGATCGCCTCCCGGGCGGAGGGGTAGCCGTTGCCGGACTTCTTCACGCCGCCGAAGGGGAGCTGGACCTCGGCGCCGATACACGGGAGGTTGCCGTACGCCAGCCCCAGCTCGGCGCGGTCGCGGTAGTAGTTGATCTGTCGGTAGTCCTCGGAGATGATCGCGCCAGCCAGCCCGTAGTCGGTGTCGTTCTGGATCTCGACGGCCTCCTCGATGTCGCCGTCGTACTCCATGAGCGCGACGTGGGGTCCGAACACCTCTTCGTGAGTACACGTCAGGTCGGCGTGGGCGTCGGCCTCGTAGACGAACGGACCGACCCAGTAGCCGTCCTCGTGGCCGTCTGGGATCTCCTCGTCGTCGAGCTCGGTCCGGTCGACGAGCACGTTCACGCCCTCCTCGCGGGCCGCCTCGTTGTTCCGGGTGACCTTCTCGCGGTGTTCCTCCTCGATGAGCGGCCCCATGAAGGTGTCCTCGTCGAGGGGGTCGCCGACCGCGACCGACTCCGCGACCTCGACGAACCGCTCCTTGAACTCATCGTACACGTCCGTGTGGACAATCAGGCGCTCGGAGGAGACGCAGCGCTGACCGGTCGTCTTGAACGAGGACATCACCGCGGAGTGGACCGCGACGTCGAGGTCCGCCTCCTCGGTGACCACGATCGCGTTCTTGCCGCCCATCTCGCAGGCGGCGCGCTTGCCGGCGACGCCGCCGAGCTTCTCTTGGATGTGGTGGCCGACCTCGGCCGAACCGGTGAAGATGACGGTGTCAACGTCGTCGTTCTCGACGATCGCGTTGCCCGCGTCGCCGAACCCCTGTACCATGTTGAACACGCCGTCGGGGATGCCGGCGTCGTCGAACATCTCTGCGATGATCTGCGCGCACCACGGCGTCTGCTCGGCCGGCTTGAACACGACGGTGTTCCCCTCGACCAGCGCAATGGCCATGTGCCAGTAGGGGATCGCGACCGGGAAGTTCCACGGCGTGATACAGCCGGTGACGCCGCGCGGTTTCCGTCGCATGTACGCGTCCTTCGAGGGGATCTCCGAGGGGACGATGTCTCCCTTCGGATGCCGGGCGTCGCCAGCGGCCCACTCGACCATGTGCGCGGCCTCGACCACGTCCGCCTTCCCCTCGCTGATCTCTTTCCCGCACTCCTTGGTGACGATCTCCCCGAGCTCGTCGGTCCGGTCGCGGAGCTCGTGGTACACGTCCCAGAGGTACTCCGCGCGCTGGATCCGCGAGAGCTCGCGCCACTCCTCGAACGCCGCGTCCGCTGCGTCGACCGCGCGGTCGACGTCCTCGGGGGTCCCCTGACGGAACTCTCCGAGCGTCTCTCCGGTCGCGGGGTTCTCGCTCTCGAAGGTCTCGGACCCGTCGCCGTCGACCCACTCGCCGTCGATGTAGTGCTGGTAGGGCTGCGCCATGTTCGAGACATCCGGTCGGCACGTCCAAATAACCCACCCTACCATGGTCGGTAAGGTCTTTGTGATGTAGTGCCAAACATGCGGTACCAATGGCGACAACCGAACCAGAAGGGGCGAGCGAGTGGGCCGGAACCCGGCTCACGCTCGACCTCTGGCATCCGAACTGCTGGGCGATCGAGGCGACGAAAAAGACCGGCGGCGGCGTCCTCGCACACGCGATCTACAACTCACCGATGGCCGAAAGCGACGCGCCGAACACGGTGAACGGCCTGTTCACGGCGTTCGGAGACACGAACGAGGAGGTCGAAGCGTTGCTCGACGCGATCCGCGAGTCCGACCGCGCGGGGAACCTCTTGGAGCTACAGGAGCGGTTCGGGCGCGCTCGGGACGCCCCGGGCAACGTCGTCCGCGAGTTCTTCCTGGAGTACGACCCGGGCGACATGGTGTGTCCGACGCTTTTGGAACACGGCTTCGTCCACAGCGCGCCGGTCCGGATCGAGGGCGGACGGGAGGAGTGGCAGGTGTGTTTCGTCGGCGAGCGCACCGAGATCCGGGAGTCGCTCGACGCGGTTCAGGAGGCGGCCGGCGCGGAGGTGACGGTGGAGTCGATGTCGTCGTCGGGCCACGCCGGGCGGACCCCCCGCGAGCAGCGGCTCGACACGCTGACCACGACACAGCGGAAGGTGTACGAACACGCCCGCGAAGCGGGCTACTACGAGTGGCCCCGAGAGGCGTCGACGCGCGAGCTCGCCGACGACATGGAGGTCTCGAAGACGACGCTGCTCGAACACCTGCGGAAGGCGGAGTCGAAGCTACTGGACCCGTGAACGGCAGTGTCGACTGCGGAGCGAGTGTTACAGCGCGTCGAGCGCGGTACGGTATTTAAATATCCGCGAGCGACAGCGCCGATTGGTTATGAATGAAGGCGGTGGCGCGTGCCTGCGAGCGGCCGCTATCGGCGGCCGCGAGTCAGCACGCGCGAGGTCGCCGGCGCTACGCGCCGGCTGCCAGAGAATCTCCGATTCTCGCTGGAGTCAGTCGCCGGAGCGAAGCGACGGCGACTGACAGGGCGAGAGCGAAGCTCTCGCTTACAGCCGGACGTAGTCCGGCGACGAGGTTGGGGAGGCGTGAGGCGCCGTGCGGTCGCGGTCGGGTAGGGACTCGAAGGGGCAGTCGCGAGGACGGCGCAGGTGACGGAAGGACCGCAAGGAGCGGGCGAAGCGAGCGACTGAGGACCGCAGCGAGCGTGCGCCGTCCTCGCGACTGGGGCTTTGGAACTGTTTGCCGCCGATCTGCTAGCGACCATTTATAACCGAGCGGCCGGGAATTTGGAGGCGTCCGTCGTCGGTCGTTCAATCGCTGATAAACGGTGGACGGAAAACTTACACGCCGATTGATAAATCGTAGCGCCCGATCGCCGGTCTTTGCCCCGGTTCGTTCAGTTCCCGACGATCGCGCGCAGCGCGAACAGGGCGTTCGACTTGCGCTCCCGGATCCGCCGGTAGAAGTAGGAGAACCACTTGGAGCCGTACGGGATGTACTGGTAGACTTTCACGTCGTCTTCGGCCGCGAGTTCGAACTGCGCCGACTCCCGGACGCCGGTCAGCATCTGGACCTCGTAGGGGGTCCCGTGGTCGGCGTACAGCTGCTTCGCGTAGTCGATCATCGCGGGGTCGTGGCTCCCGACGGCGACGCCGTCGTCGAACGCCTCGAACATGTACGCGAGGCAGTCGCGGTACGACTCGTCGACGCGCGCCTTCTTCTTGTAGGAGATCTCGGCCGGCTCGTCGTACGCGCCCTTGACGAGTCGGACCTTCCCCGGGAGGTCGGCGAGCCGTTCGAGGTCCTCGCGGGTCCGCTTCAAGTTCGCCTGCACGCAGACGCCGACGTTGCCGTCCGTCTCGACGGCGTGCCGTTCGAACGCGTCGAGCGTCACGTCGGTGGTCTCGTGGTCCTCCATGTCGATCCAGACGAAGGTGCCCGTCCCGTCCGGCCCGGTCGCGGACGGCGCGTTAGCCGCCTCGACGATGCGCGCCAGGTTCTCTTCGAAGACGTCGTCGGCGATGTCGAGGCCGATCTGGCTCGATTTGACCGAGACGCAGGCGTCGACGCCGCGCTCCGCGATCGCCACGACGAGGTCGACGTACGCGTCGGCGTCGGCGTCGGCGGGGGGCCGTTCCTCGTAGTGTTCGCCGAGCAGGTTCAGGATGCCGGCCACGCCGTGGTTGTTGAGCCCCTCGACGTGAGCGAGCGCCGCCTCCGGCGTCTCCCCGGCGACAAAGTTGCTCGCGATGGGCGGGATCATGCGATCACTGCGGATCCGGAGCGGTATATAATGGCACCCGACCAATCGTTCCGAAGACATATTCCTGTATAAAATTCTTTCAGTGCCACTACCAGCCGATTCATCGATCTGCCGCGCGCTCACCGACCATGGACGGGTCGGGGTTAAGGTAGCCGAATGTGCTCGGGACTATCGGAAACATATGTCACGGAATACCACGGGCATGACGGATCGGCGGACGCTGCTGAAACTGACCGGCGGTGCGGGACTCGTCGGACTGTCGGGCTGTCTCAGCACGACTGACGACGGCAGCGACGGCAGCGACGGCGGCGACGGCAGCGACGGCGGCGACGGCGGCGACGGCGGCGACTCGACCGAGGCTTACGAGATCGGGATGGTCGACTCCCAGACCGGGTCGCTGTCGGCGTTCGGCGAGCGGAACCAGCGCGGCGTCGACCTCGCCCTCTCGATGGTCAACGAGGTCGGCATTAACGGGCGAGACCTCGACATCGTCGTCGAGGACTCCGAGAGCGAGAACCAGGGCGGGATCGCTGCCGCCCAGAAGCTCGTCAATCAGGACGGCGTGCCGTTCCTGATCGGCGCGGTCGGCTCCGGCGTCTCGCTGGCCATCTACGAGAGCGTCATCGAAGGAACGGACGTCGTTCAGCTGAGCCAGAACTCCACCGGGCTCAACCTCACCGAGTTCCCGGGACTGCTCCGGATGTCGCCGTCGGGGCGGAGCCAGTCGCTCGCGCTCTCGAACCTCATCAGCGATGACGGCTACGACGAGGTTGCGATCACCTACGTCAACAACGACTACGGCCAGAGCCTCACGGACGCGTTCGTCGACGCGTACGAGGGCGAGGTCGTCTACAACACGCCGCACGATCAGGACCAGCAGTCGTACTCCAGCGTCATCTCGGAGATGAACAGCTCCGGCGCCGACGCGTGGCTGTTCATCACCTACCAGGCCGAGTTCGCGACGATGGTCAACGAGGTGTTCTCCTCGGGGTACGAGGCGCAGTTCTACGGCGCCGACTCCGTCTCCGGCGACAACGTGCTCGAGAACACCCCGGAGGGGAGCATCGAGGGGATGAAGATCGTCGTTCCGTCCGCGCCCGTCGAGGAGGAGAACTACCAGTCGTTCGCGGACACCTTCGAGTCGGAGTACGGCCGGCAGCCGACCTCGTGGGCGGCGTACGCGTACGACTGCGTGATCAACGCCGCCTTGGCGATCCAGGCCGCGGACGAGTTCACGGGGGCGGCGCTCCAGGACACCGTCCGGCGCGTCTCCGGGCCGGAGGGCGAGACGGTGACCTCGTTCGAGGCCGCGAGCGGGATCCTCGCGGACGGCGGCGGACCGGACGACGTCGACTACCAGGGGGTCAGCGGCCCCATCGACTTCGACGAGAACGGGGACCCGATCGGCTTTCTTCAGGTCCTGGAGGTCCAGGACCACGCGTACGAAGGCATCGACTTCATCGAAGGCTAATCCCGACCGATGACCGTCCTCGGATACCTGGCTAACGGATTGGTGTTCAGCAGCATCATCGTCCTCGGCAGCATCGGGCTGTCGCTGGTGTACAGCATCGCGGACTTCGCGAACTTCGCGCACGGCGACACGATGACGATCGGTGCGTACTCGGCGCTCGTGACTTTCGGCGCCGTCGGCGGGCTCGGCGGCGCGGTGTTGGGGCTCCCGTACGGCTTCTTCCTGGCCTTGGTCGTCGGGATCGCAGTCGCCGCGGTCGTGGCGGTCGCCACCGAGAAGCTCATCTACGAGCCGCTCGACGTCGACTCGATCGGCCTGCTGATCACGTCGATCGGGATCGCGTTCATCTACCGCGCGGTGATCCAGATCCGGTTCGGCTCCGACTTCACCCGGTTCGACGTCCGGCCGCTGCGGCCGATCGAGGCGCTGGTGCCGTACGGCGTCCGGATAACGCTCCACGACGTCGCGATATTCGGATCGGCGGTGGCGCTCGTCGTCGGGCTCCACGTCCTGCTCCAGTACACCGACCTCGGTCGGAAGATGCGCGCGATGGCGGACAACCCCGACCTCGCGCGGGTTAGCGGTATCCGGACGAAGCGGGTCAAGCTGTGGACGTGGGTCATCGGCGCCGGGCTCGCCGGCGCGGGCGGCGTGTTCCTCGGACTGTTCAATCAGCTCGCGCCCCGGATGGGCTTTAACCTCCTGTTGGTGATCTTCGCGGCGGTGATCCTCGGCGGGATAGGCTCCGTCTACGGCGCGATGGCGGGCGGGTTCCTCATCGGCATGATAAACCAGCTAACGCCGTTCTTCTCCAACGTGGTCGAGGCGCTACCGATCCGTCCAAACTGGCTCGCGACCGTGATCGAGAACATGATCACCATCGAGTACGCGAACGCGATTGCGTTCGTGATCATGGTCGTCGTGCTGTTGGTCCGGCCCAACGGGATCGCCGGGGAGGGCGCGACGTGAGCCTCCTCGACGACCCGAAAGCGGCGTTCGCAGACCTCTCCCGCCCGGAGGGGTGGGTGCTCGGCGTCAGCGTCGCGTTCGTACTGTTCCTCTTCGTCGCGATGCTCACCGGCGCGCTCGGTCCGACGTACTTCCTGTTCCTCGTCGGGCTGGCGGGGATGTACGCGCTGTTGTCCTTCGGGCTGAACGCCCAGTGGGGGTTCACGGGACTGATCAACTTCAGCGTCGCCGCGTTCTTCGGCATCGGCGCGTACGGCACCGCGCTGATGACCGCGAGCGGCTCGCCGATCGCCGGAGGATTCAGTCCGCTCGTCGGGCTCGCCGTCGCGCTCGTCGTCGCGCTCGCGCTCGCGCTGCTCATCGGCATCCCGACGCTCAGGCTCCGGGCCGACTACCTCGCCATCGCGTCGCTCGGGCTCGCGGAGGTCGTGCGGCTGATCGTGTTAAACGAGCGCTGGCTGACGAACGGGAGCGCGGGGCTGCGCGGCATCCCGGGCTTCTTCGACGGGTGGCCGGTGCTCTCGACGTTCCCGGAAGCGATGCCGGGGCTCCGGCTGGAGGTGATCCCCGGGTCGCCGGTGATCCTGGAGACGGCGTTCTGGCAGGCGTCGCTGAACGTCCTGTTGGTGCTCGCGTTCGCGGGCGCGGCGTACTTCGTCCTCCGGCGCGCACACCGATCGCCGTGGGGGCGCGTGCTGCGCACGATCCGCTCCGACGAGGACCTCGCGCGGGCGCTGGGCAAGAACACCTACTCGTTCAAGATGCAGTCGTTCGTCCTCGGGAGCCTGATAATGGCGCTTGCGGGCGTCTTCTACGCGCATCTGAACCTCTACGTCGGGCCGGGCGACTTGGACCCGATCACGACGTTCTACGCGTGGGTCGCGGTGATCTTGGGCGGCAGCGGCTCCAACCGTGGAGCGCTGTTCGGCGGGATCGTCATCGTCACGATCCGCGAGGGGACGCGCTTCCTGAACGACGTGGCGCTCCCGATCGACCCCGCGCCGTTGCGACTGCTGTTGATAGGCGTCGTCATCGTCGCCGTCATGCGCTACCGGCCGCAGGGGGTCCTCCCGCCGCAGCGGGAGCTGATCTGGCCGAGCGCGGTCGGCGGTGGCGGAACGCCCGAAACGCCGGACAGCGGCGTCCGCGAGCGGAAGGGAGGTGATGACGATGAGTGAGGGCGCGCTTCCGAAGGAGGACGCGGTCCTCCGCGTCGACGACCTCCAGAAGTCGTTCGGCGGGCTCGCGGCGACCGACCACGCGACGTTCGCGGTGGAGCGCGGAACCATCACCGGGCTCATCGGCCCGAACGGCGCCGGGAAGTCGACGCTTTTCAACCTCATCTCCGGCTTCTACGAGCCGGACGGCGGGACCGTGGAGGTGAACGGGACCGACGTGACCGGCATGGAGCCGTACCAAGTCGCGGAACACGGGCTCATCCGGACGTTCCAGACGCCCCGGAAGCTGGAGGGGATGACGGTCCGCGAGGCGATGCTGGTCGGCCCGCGGAAACAGCCCGGCGAGTCGTTCCTCACGCTTTTCACCTCGCCGGGGACGGTCGCGGAGAGCGAGTCGGCGAACCTCGCCGAGGCGGAGCGGATACTGGAGGACTTCGAGATCGACCACCTCGCGACCCAGCCCGCCACCGACATCTCCGGCGGCCAGATGAAGCTCGTTGAGCTCGCGCGGGCGATGCTCGCCGAGCCGGAGGTGCTGCTGCTCGACGAGCCGGTGGCGGGGGTGAACCCGACGCTGGCGAAGAAGCTCAAAGGCCAGATCCGGCGGCTCAACGAGCAGGGAACGACGTTCCTGCTCATCGAACACGACATGGAGTTCGTGATGGACCTGGCGGACCCGATCGTCGTCTTGGATCAGGGACACGTCCTGACGGAGGGGACGCCGGAGGGGGTCCGGAACGACGACCGCGTCATCGACGCGTACCTCGGAGGCGGAAGATGAGCGACGGTATGACAGACGACACGACCGGGGCCGCGGACGGGCCTCACGGCGGAACCGACCCCGTGCTCTCGCTGTCGGGCGTCGACAGCGGGTACGGCGAGGTGCAGGTGCTCGACGACTGCTCGGTCCGGCTCGACCCGGGCGAGATCGTCTGTCTCGTCGGGCCAAACGGCGCCGGGAAGTCGACGGTGCTCAAGACCGCGTTCGGGATGTTGACGCCGTGGACGGGGACCGTCGAGTACCACGGCCGCGACATCGGCGGGATGGCGCCCGAGGAGATCGTCCGCGAGGGGATCGGCTACGTCCCCCAGACCGACAACGTGTTCGGCTCGCTGACGATCGACGAGAACCTCCGGATGGGCGGCGTCGCCCGCGACGGGAGCCTCGAGGAAGTCATCGAGACGCTGTACGACCGGTTCCCGATCATCGACGAGAAGCGCGGCTCGAAGGCGAAGACGCTCTCCGGCGGCCAGCGTCAGGTGCTCGCGTTCGCCCGCGCGCTGGTGATGGAGCCCGACGTGCTGCTCATCGACGAGCCGTCGGCGGGGCTCGCACCGAACACCGCCGACGACGTGTTCGAGGACGTCAAGGAGGTCAACGACATGGACACGGCGATCCTCATGGTCGAGCAGAACGTGACGAAGGGGCTCGGCATCTCCGACCGCGGCTACGTCCTCGACCAGGGGACCGTCCGGTTCGAGGGGACGCCGGAGGAGCTGCTGAACGACGAAGAGGTCTCGCAGCTGTACCTGGGCGGCTGAGTCTCCGGTCGGTCCGCTTTCTCGCGGCGTCTCACGCCGTGCGCTTCTCGAGCTCGCCCGTCAGCTCCGCGGCGTCGAAGTCGTGGTCGGGACGGATCGCGACGAAGTCGAGGAATCGGCGCGCCGCGAGCAGCTCGTCGGTCGAGTAGCTCGTCAGCGCGGCGGCAATCGCGTCGGCCGCCCCGAGGATCGGCTCCAGCGCCGCGAGCGCGCTCGCGAGGTCGTACGCGCGAGCGGCCTCGCGCCCGTCCTCGCTCACGCGGGTCGCGTCGATGACGTAGAGGTCGCTGTCGGCGACGAGGACGTTCTCGGCCCGGAGGTCGCCGTGCGCGAGCCCCGCGTCGTGGACGGTCCGCAGCGTCGAGAACAGCTCTGGCGCGAGCCGGGCGACAGCGTCAGCGTCGAGCTCGCCCAGCGTGCGGAACTCGGGGAGGTACTCTAACACCAGCACGCCGAGGTCGCCGACCTCGAACGCCTCGACCGGCTCCGGCGCGTTGACGCCGAGCTCGCGGACCCGGCGGGTCGCCTCCAGCTCGTGACGCGCCATCTCGTAGGGGGTCTCGTGGCGCTCGAAGAACCCCTCGGTGCCGGACGAGACCGCGCCGAGGTTCCGCCCGGTGGTGAACAGCGCGTGGACGAGCGTGTTCTGCCGGGTGATCACCTTCACGAAGAGGTCGTCGTCGACGACCATCGGCGTCGACAGCCAGTTGTCGGCGTCGAGGAACCGAACCCGCATCCCGTCGCGGTCGTACCGAGCCGCCAGCTCGCGCGCGACCCGTTCGATCTCGGGCCAGTCGACGCGGCCGCGGACGAGCTGCCGGAACTCCATGCTGATTCGGTAGCCCCGGGAACGGATAAAGGATCGCTGGTGCCGACGCGTGTACAGTTAATAGACTCCCGGCGTATCGTCTGATATGGGCGATCAGGGTCTGATCGCGCGGCGTAGAATCGCACTCGTCGCCGCCATCGTCGTGGCCTTACTCCTCGGCGCGGGAGCGGCGCTCGGGGCAGACGCGGCTCCGCTCGGATCGGACGAGACCGCCAGCGGCGTGGCGTTTGACGGGCCGGTCGAAACGGCCGCCGCCGACCCGAGGGTGGGCGAAACCGGAGGCGGACCGAACTCGGACGCGGCCGCGGATCTCGACTCGCACACCATCTTCGTTCGGCACACGCTCTCCCTGACCGACGACCCCGGTGCCGTTCGGGTGGCGACGAGCGTTCAGATTCCGAGTCGGGTGACGGAGCTGCGCGTAGTGTTGCCGGACACGACCGATGCGGGGATCGAGACCGACGGCTTCGAGCGAGCGGACGACACCAGCCGGAGCGGGTCGGTCTGGGTCTGGGACGGAGCGACGTCGGACGCCTCGCTCAGCTACGAGATGAACGCGAACGTTACGGGCGAGCGGACCGACGGGTACCGCTTCGTCGGAACCGACGACTGGGCGCTCGTCCCGACTCCCGGGCCGTTAGTCTCCGAGTGGGGGTACGTGGGTGGCACGCCTGTCGCGCGTGATCTACAGGTCGAAACCGATGGACAGGGCGTCGCTTCCGAGTCGATGGCGTACTTGTGGCCCTACGAGGAGCACGTCCGCGAGGCGGAGGGCCAACGCTTCCGTCTGATCGTTCCGGAGGCGGCAGAGATGGCGTCTTCGCCCGAGTCGGTTTTCGCGACTTTCGAGGAGTCCGCGGCCCGGCTCCGAGCCGGTGCGCGTGACGACGAGGTGTTCGCGGTCGCGGCGCCAACCGACGGGGTATCGTGGGGACCCGGCGGACTCGCACGCGGGGCTGCGAGCCTCTGGGTGCGCGATACACGGTCCACGGAGAGCGTCGACGACGCTTGGGCTCACGAGTACGTTCACACCCGCCAGGCGTACTACGCGGAGTCGGACGCCCGCTGGGTGGTCGAGGCGACGGCGGAGTACTACGCCGCGCTGTTCGGCCTCGACCGCGGCGCCGTCGACTTCGAGTCGTTCCGCTCGCAACTGGAGCGCGGTGGTCGCGACCCCCACGCGTCGGCGGTCCTCGCCGATCCGGCCAGTTGGAGCGACGATACCGACTACAGGAAAGGCGCTCTCGTCGCCGGCGAGATAGACCGACAGATCCGGCTCGCGAGCGGGGGCGAAGCGTCGCTGATGACCGTGTTCCGAGCGCTCAACGACTCGCCGGACCCGATTACGAGTCGGGCATTTCTCGACGCCGTTGAGTCGGCGGCCGCGGCCGGCGGAGACGAGGCGGCCGCCGGAACGGTCCGCGAGACGGCCGAGCGGCTAACGACGACCGATGCGGCAACTGACGGCTGGCGTCGCGAGGACCACGTCGAGGCGTTCGGGACGCTCCCGACGTTGGTCGAATACCGGCTCGTTCCCCCCGCGGAGTCGGGTGTCCGCGCGACCGGCGAGTACCGGAACAAAACTATTTCCACCCCTGGTAACGAGGCACGGCTCGTCCGGGGCGAACGGCTGAACCTCGCAGTCGACGTCTCGAACGCGGGCGGCGCGGCTGGGAGCTACGAGGTCCGGCTCTCAGTCGACGGGGAAGCCGTCGAAACAAAAAGCGGGAGCGTCGGACCGGACGCCGAAGAGAGGGTGTGGGTCGGGCCGACGTTCGCGGACACCGGGTCCTACGACGTGCGGGTCGCCGGTGAGACGCTCGACGTCGAGGTCCTCGAACCGGCCAACGTCTACGTGCTCGGTGCCACGGCGAGCCGAGACGTGGCGTCCGTCGGCGAGTCGATCGTCGTGACCGCGACCGTCATGAGCGACGCCGAGATACCCGCGAGCTCTGACGTTGAGTTCCAGGTAAACGGCGAGTCGATCGGAACCGAGTCCGTTCGGGCCGACGGAGAGGCGACCGTCGAGCGCGAGGTGACCCTCAACGAGACCGGCCAGGTGACCGTGACAGTCGTCGGTCCGGCCGGTCGGGCGTCGACGACGGTGACCGTCGAGGGCGCCGGAGCAACCGAAGGGGACGGGCCGATCGGGAGTGGCAATCACGGGGTCGAAGTCCCCGGATTTGGGGCCACGAGCGCGGTGGCCGCACTACTCGCCGTCGTCTGGCTCCTCGGGTACCGGAGAGAGCGCTGACGGGAAAAGGGGCTTTCACCGGGTCGTCGCGTCGCCGCCGTCGACCGCAAAACGATCACGGTCGTTCGCATTGTTTATCACCGCGGGTCGCAATTCATTCCCATGGACTTCGAGGTACCCGCGGAACACCGGATGATACGCGACACGGTCCGGGAGTTCTGCGAGGAGGAGATCGCGCCGATCGCACAGACAATCGAAGACGAGCACCGCTTCCCCGACGAGGTGTTCGCCTCGCTGAACGAACTGGACATGATGGGCGTCCCGGTCTCAGAGGAGTACGGCGGCCTCGGCGGCGACCAGCTCATGTACGCGCTGGTCACCGAAGAGCTGGGCCGCGTCTCGGGCGGGATCGGGCTCTCGTACGCGGCCCACACCTCGCTCGGCGCGAAGCCGATCGAGCTGTTCGGGACCCACAAGCAGAAGGAAGAGTGGCTCCGCCCGCTCGCGGAGGGCGGCGAGATCGGCGCGTGGGCGCTCACCGAGCCCGGCAGCGGCTCCGACGCCTCCGACATGGACACGACCGCGGAGTACGACGCCGAGGCGGGCGAGTACGTGCTGAACGGCACCAAGCAGTTCATCACGAACGCGAACGTCGCGAACTCGGTCCTCGTGAAGGCGGTGACGGACCCCGAGGCCGGCTACGACGGCATCTCGACGTTCATCGTCGACCCCGAGAACGACGACGGGTTCGAGGTGACGACGGTCTGGGACAAGATGGGGCTCAACAGCTCGCCGACCTGCGAGATCAGCTTCGACGACGTGCGGATCCCGGAGGACCGGCTGCTCGGCGAGGAGGGCGAGGGGTGGACACAGACGATGAAGACGCTCGACGGCGGGCGGATCTCGATCGCGGCGCTCTCCGTGGGCCTCGCGCAGGGCGCCTACGAGGCCGCGGAGGCGTACGCGGGGGAACGCGAGCAGTTCGGCAAGCCGATCGCGAAGTTCGACGCGGTCCGCGACAAGGTGGTCCACATGCACCGGCAGATCGAGCGCGCCCGACTCCTCACCCACCGGGCGGCGACGAAGTACGACGCCGGGGAGTCGGTCACCCGGGAGTCGGCGCTGGCGAAACTCGACGCCAGCGAGGCGGCCCGCGAGGTCGCCGAGGAGGCGGTCCAGACGCTCGGCGGCTACGGCTACACCACCGACTTCGCGCCGCAGCGCTTCTACCGCGACGCGAAGCTGATGGAGATCGGCGAGGGGACCAGCGAGATCCAGCACGTCGTCATCGGGCGCGAACTCGGCCTCTAGTCGGGCAAGTCGTCAGTCAGCGACGCCGGGCGCTCGGCGCGCCTCAGGGGAATTCGATCAGGTCGACGGCGCGCAGGCTCTCCGCGAGCCGCGAGCCTTCAGGGACCGCCCGCCGGAACGGCGCCGAGCCGAACGCCGCCTCGCCGTTGACGGAGACGAGCCCGAGGTCGACGGGGTCGCCGTCGAGTCCCGTTAGGAACGCGACGGTGCGGACCGCGGGCACGTCGCCCGCCCGCGCGTCCGGGTCGATGGAGCCGTACAGCGTGCGGTTCTCCGCGACGTGGTGGACGCAGGTCGGCGTCGGCGCGAAACACAGGAGGTAGCGCGCGCCCGGCTCGGTGCGACCGAGCTTGGGGCGGAGCGCGTGGCGTTCGTCGACGTGGAAGTACCGCTCCATCCGGCGGTACTGGCGCAGGATCTCGTTCGCGCCGGTGGCGCGGCGGACCGCGGCGTCGGCCTTGAGCTCGATCACGCGGTCGGCCGGTTCGGGCGTTCGGGTTCGGACGAAGAGGTCGACGACCCCCTGCCGCCCGTCGGCGTCGTACGGCTCCTCGAGCCGGATCGCCGGCGACTCGGCCGTCGCCTCGTAGTGTTCGACGAGCCGGGTCGCGAGCGCGTCCTCGCGCATGGCTCTCGCGAGGCGTCGGAGGGCGATAAGTCCGCCCTTCGCGGCGCGCTGCGACCGCCCGCCGACCGGAGTCATAGCCGCTCGGGAAATTCCTGCGAACCGGAAGCTATCACGGGGTTTGTAAGGCTTCGACCCCTACGAAAAGTGATGTCTGATAAACTGTCCAGACGGCGGTATCTCGCCGGAACCGGCGCCGCGTTGACCATCGGGACACTCGCGGGCTGCTCCGGAGGCGGTGACGGCTCCGACGGGTCGGACGGTTCCGACGGCTCCGGCGGAGGCGGCAGCGCCGTCGAGGACGTCCCGAGCGAGATAGACGAGTACCTGTCCGAGGCCCGGATGTACGAGGGCACCATCATGGACTTCACGGGACAGGACGAGGTGACCGTCGAGGTCGGCGCCGGCGACGTCGGGTTCGCCTTCTCGCCGGCGGCGATCCGCATCGACTCCAGCACGACCGTCGTCTGGGAGTGGACCGGCAACGGGGGCGCGCACAACGTGGCCTCGGTCGAGGGGTCCGAGTCCGACTTCAACAGCGGCGACTCCGTCTCCGAAGAGGGGCACACGTTCGAGCAGTCGTTCGACAACACGGGGATCCAGCTGTACCAGTGTACCCCCCACCAGGCGAACGGGATGCTCGGCGCCATCGAAGTCGTCGAAGCGTAAGCGGCTCACTTCGCGCGGTTCGAACGCGAGCGCGATTTTTTCACGCCTGCTCGGCGTTCACGAGAGGAACGACCAGCGCACGTCAACGATCCGGTCGCGTTCGCTGGTGACCGTGGGCCGCGCGAGGTGGTCGTTGGCGTTGGCGCCGGCCTCCGCGAGCCGCGACAGCGCCTCCTCCAGCGTGCGCTCCGAGCGCTCCACGCTGGGGTCGCGTTCGTAGGGGGCGTCGATCGGGTCCGCCGGCGAGTTCGAGATCGCGATCGCGTCGGTGAGGTCGCCGCCGATCGCGTGCGGCGGCTGGTGGAAGTGCCAGTCGCCGACCGTGAGGAAGAGCCACACGTCGCCGTTGATGGCGTGGTACTCGCCGGTGACGCCGTCGGCGTCGTACGCGACGACCCTAGAGAGGACGGCGGTTTTGAGCCGGTAGAGGGCGTCTTTCCGAGCCGAGCGGACGTTGCTCTCGGTCACGTCGCCGCGCTCGTAGGCGGCGGTGGCCTCGTCGGCGAACTGCTTCGCGACCTTGTTGACGACGTACAGCGATTCGAGCAGGTCGTCCGTCGGTTCGAGCGGAGTCACGAGGGGTACCGGTCGGGGCTGCGACCGGACGCAGATGGGGTCGTCGTGCGGATAGGCGTTTCGGGATCCGAGACGCCGAGACGGACCTCGCCGTCGCCGCAGCGGGTACCCCGGATGGTTAATTCTTTAAGCGCAGGGACGAAGAGGTGTGTAAGATGGCGCACGACTCCGTGAAAATGTATTCGGCGATATACGTCGCCCTCCTAGTCGCGGCGACGCTGAACTTCGCTCTCTTCGAGACGTCGTTCATCGAGTTCACCTACGCGCAGGCGCTCGGCGGCACGCTGGTGATCGCGACGGTCAAGACGCTTCTCATCGTCGCGTACTTCCAGCACCTGAAGTGGGAGAACCGCTCGCTGACCTACCTGATGGGCCTCGCGCTCGCGCTCACCATGCTGCTGATGGCGGCCGCGACGTACTCCATCTCGTAACGACTCGCGGCGTCTCTTTCTCGCTCGAACGCCTCCGAACCGTTTTCCCGGCACTTTCGCCGGGTTTTCGCTCGACCGAGCACGGTCCCGACGAGGGTCTTTCTGCTGCCACCACCCAGTGGTATTAGTTAGTTATAACTTGCCGCAAGACGAGGGGCCGATGCGATGGGTTTCAGCGACCGACTCCTCGAGGCCGGATCAGAGATCTGGGACGCACAGAAGCGACACCCGTTCGTCGTCGAACTCGCGGAGGGTGAGCTCGACGAGGGCGCGTTCCGTCACTGGGTGAAACAGGACTACCGGTACCTGCTCGACTACGCGCGCGTCTTCGCGCTCGCCGGTACGAAGGCCGACGACGAGGAGACGACGCGGCGGCTGACGGCGACCGCGCACGCGACGCTGGACGACGAGATGGACCTCCACCGGTCGTTCGCCGCCGACTACGGGCTCTCCGTCGACGACCTCGACGCGGTCGAGAAGGCGCCGACCTGTGCCGCCTACACCGACTTCCTCGTCCGGACGGCCCATGAGGGGTCGATCGCGGAGATCGCGGCCGCGATCTACCCGTGCGGGCAGGGGTACCTCGACGTCGCCGACCACATGGCGAGCCTCGCGACCGAGACCCACCGGTACACGCCGTTCATCGAGAAGTACAACAGCGACGCGTTCCGCGAGACGGTCGCGTGGATGCGAGACCTCGTGGACCGGTACGGCGAGGCGTACCCGGGCGAGCGCGACGCGATGCGCGCGGCGTTCCTGCGGAGCGCCCGCCTCGAACACGCGTTCTGGGAGATGTGTTACACCCGGGAGACGTGGGAGGTCTGAGTCGAGGAGCAGTCGCGCCGACGGCGGGAACGCCGACCGAGTTTTTTGTAGCCGGAGCGTGATCCGTCCGCATGGACCTACGCGCCGCAACGGTCGAAGACGTCGACGCGGTCCGGTCGGTCGCCCGCGAGTCGCTCGTGGCGTCGTACGGACACGCCGTCGGCGAACAGCTGCTGGACGAGGCCGTCGAGGAGTGGTACGACGCCGACGACCTCGGGGACGACATCGACGACGACGACGCGGTGTTCCCGGTCGCCGCCGTCGACGGCGACGTGGTCGGGTTCGCGGAGAGCTACGTCGTCGGCCGCCGCGAGCGGGTCGGCGAGATCGACTGGCTCCACGTCCACCCCGACCACAGGGAGTCCGGCATCGGCTCCGCGCTCCTCGAACGGGTCGAGTCCGCGCTCCGGGATGCCGACGTGGACCGGATCGAGGCGCGCGTCCTCGCCGACAACGAGGCCGGCACGGCGTTCTACCAGCGAGAGGGGTACGAGCTCGCCGGCGAGCGCGACGTCGACATCGGCGGCGAGCCGTTCGCGGAACGGGAGTACCGGAAGCAGATCGGTCGCCTCACCGGCATCTCTGAGGCAATCTACGAGACGGACGACGGAGACCGGGTCCACGTCGCCTTCGACGAGAGCGAGCGCGGGTCGCTGGCGCCGTTCTACGTCGCCTACGTCGACGCGGACCACGAGCGCCGGTACGGCTACCTCTGCGGCAACTGCGAGGGAACGGACGTCGCGATCGACACGATGGACCGGATGGAGTGTCGCAACTGCGGCAACCGCCGGAAGCCGACGCGGTGGGACGCCGCGTACTGACACGCACCGGCCCGCGGAGAACGTCGCTCCGCGCTACGCCGAGACCACCCTCTTAGAGCGTCTGTTTCACGCCGATGACCCGCTCCTCGGCCTCGCGGCCGGGGTCCCACTCGCTCCCGTCGCGGTCAGATTCGCGGTGTTCCTCCACGGTCCGTGCCATCGCTTCGTCGACCGGCGTCGACTCCCAGCCGAGGTCGGCGAGCGCGCAGGTGTCGAGCAGGTGCGGGTACTCGCGGTAGAGGACGAAGTCGTCGGCGTCGAGCCCGCCGGCCGCGAGCGCGTCGTCGCTCGCCGGGACGACCTCACAGTCGACGCCGGCGGCGTCGGCGATCGTCTCTAACGTCTCTCGTAGGGTGAGCGCGCGTCGGTCGCCGACGTTGTACGCCGCGCCCGGCTCGCCGCGCTCGGCGACGATCCGCAGCGCGCTCGCCACGTCCTCGACGTACGCCCGGTGCCAGAGGTTCTGTCCGTCGCCGGGGACGACCACGCGGTCGTGCGAGAGCACGCGGTCGATCCAGTAGTCGAGCCGCTCCGTGTAGTCGTGCGGCCCGTAGACGATACACGGGCGAACCACCGTCGCGGACACGCCGTCCTCGGCGGCCGCGAACACCGCGCGGTCGCCCTCGGCCTTCCGATTGCCGTACGTCTCGTGGGCGTCGTCGGTGGCCTGCGCGTCGGTACACGGCTCCAGCGGCGTCTCGCCCTCCCGCTTGGGGATCTCCTCGGCCGCGTAACTGGATCCCGACGAGATGTACACGTAGCCGTCGACGTCGGCGAAGATCTCGGTCGCGGTCTCCACGTCGGCCGGCTGATAGGCGACGCAGTCTATCACGACGTCCGGTTCGACCGACAGCTTCGCGGCGCGCAGCGCGGTCTCGTCTTTCCGATCCCCCTCGACGTGAGTCACGCGGTCGTCGTCCACGAATGGGTTCTCGTGGTTCCCGCGGTTGAATATCGCGACCTCGTAGTCGTGTGCCAGCAGTTCCTCGACGGTGTGTCGCCCGATGAACCGCGTGCCGCCGACGACGAGCGCCGTGTCTGTCATACCCGAGATTCGATGAGCGAGGTGAAAAACGTGGCCGAACCGGAAGGCGACGGGCCGACTCAGTCGCCGCCGCGGGGCTCGTCGCCGCGCCACCGGCGATACAGGAGGTACGCGACGCCGAGGCCGATCCCCCAAGTGCCGACGCCCAACACCGCGAACGCGACCCCCGAGAGGAAATTTCCGATCGGAACGCCGAACATACCCGGGTTCGGCGCGTCCGCCACATAAACGCTCCGAGAGAGGGGTAGGTTCTCGGGGCGGGAACCCGTACGGGCGCTCATGACAGACCACACGCGTCGGCGACCCTGGCTCGCCGCCCTGCTCGCGCTCGTCGTCTCCGGGCTCGGTCACGCATACCTCCGCCGGTGGGCCCGCGCGTTCGGCTGGTACGTCGCGGTCACCGCCGTGGTCTTCGTGTTCGTCCCCGAGTCGGCGATCTCCGGCGTCCTCGCCGGCGAGTCCCCGCCGCTTCGGGACGTGGCCCCCGCCGCCGCGGTCGTGGGCGCGAGCGTGATCGACGCGTACGTCGTGGCGCTCCGCAACAACCCCGAACACGAGCGGGAACGCGACGCGGCCCGCTCGGCCGACTCCGCGGAGCCGACCGCCGGCGGAACGGTCGACGGCCCGGCCGCGCCGTCAACGGAGACGACGAGCGACGAGACCGCGCGCTGTCCGGAGTGTGACAAGGAGACCAACCCGACCGTCGACTTCTGTCAGTGGTGCGCCGAGCCGCTCGGCGACGACGCTACGTGAGTGACGAAAGAGAAAAAGACCGGACCGCGACCGGCCTCAGAAGAGGTAGAACAGCGGGAAGACGAACACCCAGACGATGTCCACGAAGTGCCAGTAGAGGCCGAAGTACTCGATCGGCCGCTCGTCGTCGAGGTAGTGGCCCTGGTACGCCCTGACGAACAGGAAGATGGCTACCACCAACCCGAGTAGCACGTGGATCCCGTGAAGCCCGGTCGTGACGTAGTAGATCGACGCCTGGATCGGGTCACCATGAGCGTTCGCCGAGATGGTGACGCCCTTGTCGAAGACCTCGTGGTTCCACTCCCACATCTTGATCGCCATGAAGACGAACCCGAGCAGGATGGTCGACCCCCGCGACGCCAGCAGGCCCTGCCGGCTCTTCCGGCGGGCCGCGACCAGCGCTAAGATTACGGTGAACGAGGACGTGAGCAGCACGAAGGTGTTGATCAGTCCGGGTAGCGGGTCGGTCAGCGGCTCCCACGTCATCCAGCCCGCGTTGTAGCGGATGAAGATGGCCGCAGACAGCAGCGCGCCGAAGACGAGAACGTCGGACGCCAGGAAGAACCACATTCCCAACTTGACCTTCTCGACGCCGTTGAACGGCCACCGCTCGGCGAACTCGGTCGGCGGGGCGTAGAAGTCCTCAGTACCCCACTTCACGCCGGTGTAGAGGAGCCCGCCGATCCCGGCTAGGATCGCGGTCGGGTAGAGCAGGTTGGAGATGATGACATCGCTCTGGAGCGCCGTCTCGCCAAGCTCGACGGTGACGGAGTTGGCGAAGCCGGAGAGGCCGAACAGCAGGACTCCGAGGGCGAGCGACAGCGCGAACGGCCAGATACTCGCGTGACTCGGATGTTTGTCCCAGTGAGCATATCTCGAGATGTGCGACGAGTGGGTGTCACCGCCGTCCGTGGCGACATCGCCGTTGTCGTCCGTCTTCATCGCGGGACCGCCGTCGGGCACGTAATCCTTCACGAACTCCAGTTTTCCGGAGGCGTACGACGGTCGGTTCGGCCAGTTCTCAAGCGGTGGCGGCGAGGAGATCGCCCACTCCGCGGTCCGCGAGTAGTCCCACGGGTTGGCGCCGGCCGACTCGCCGGAGACGTAGGACTTCCCTAGGTTGTAGAACATGATGAAGAATGAGAACCCGAGCACGAACGCCCCGATCGTCCCGAACTGGTGGTAGATCTGGAACTCGGGATTGTACTCGAACACCCGGCGTGGGGTCTCCCAAGCGAGGAACATCGAGAAGTAGACGGCGTTGAAGCCGAGGAAGAACGTGGCGAAGTGGAGCTTTCCGAGGAACTCGTCGTACATCTTCCCGGTCACCTTCGGGAACCAGTAGTAGATTGCGCCGACGAGCGCCGTCGCCCCGCCGAACATCACGTAGTGGAAGTGCGCGACCACCCAGTAGGTGCCGCGGAACTCGTAGTCGAGTACGATAGCGCCGAGGAAGACGCCAGTAATCCCACCGAGGATGAACAACAGTAGCGCGCCGAACGCGAACAGGAACGGCGTCGTGAACTGGATCCGCCCCTTAATCAGCGTGTAGATCAGCGAGAAGACAATCAGGTCGAAGGGAAGCGAGATACCGATTGTCGTCGCCATCATCAGCGTCTTGATCTCCAGGTTGATCGTCGTCAAGAACATGTGGTGCATCCACACGAGGAACGACTGAACGGCGATCAAGCAGATGGAGATGATGACCCACTTGCGACCGACGAGGCGTCGGCCGGAGAACGTCTGGAACAGCTCCAGCATGACCCCGAGCGCCGGGAAGAAGACGATATACACCTCCGGATGGCCGAAGAACCACCAGAGATGGCTCCACAGCAGGGCCCCGCCCTCAGTTGCGGAGAAGTAGACGCTCCCAAGCACCCGGTCGGAGCCGAGGATCAACAGCGCACCGAGCAGCGCCGCGAACGCGAACAGCATCATCCACACGGTCGCGAGGATCGACCACGAGAACAGCGGCATGTCCATAATTCCCATCCCCTCAGCGCGGGAGTGATGGATGGACGTGAGGAAGTTCACCGTCGACGCGGTGACGCCGATAATGAACATTGTGAGCGCGAGGATCGCGCCGGTCGACCCGATACCGGGCGTGTACATCGGCACGTTGAGCGGCGCGTACATCGTCCAACCTGCGGTCAGCGTACCGCCTTGGAAGAAGCTGATCCCGAGCAGCGCGCCAGAGAACAGGTACATCCAGTAAGACAGCGCGTTCAGCCGCGGGAATGCAAGGTCGTCCGCGCCGATCTGAAGCGGGACGAAGTAGTTCGCGAACCCGAACGCGAACGGCGAAAGGAACCAGAACACCATTATCAACCCGTGCGCGGTGACGGCCTCGTTGTACGCCAGCCCAGAGAGGATCTGGCTCGTCGGATCCCACAGCTGGAGGCGGATGAGCAGCGCCATCACGCCGCCGAACAGCAGGAAGAACAGCGCTGTGATCGTGTACAGGATCCCGATGTCCTTGTGGTTGGTCGTGACTAGCCAGCGCTTGACGGAGGTCGTCGGCGGTAGTTCGCTCATGCGCTCACCCCGCTCTGTGTCACAGCTCCGAGCCCGGAGGCCTCGATACTGGCGCTTTCGGAGCCGTTTCCGGTATTATCGTACCACTCTTCCCACTCGTCTTCCGGAATGACGGTTATCTGTCCTTCCATTGCGGAGTGACCCGGACCGCACAGTTCGAAGCACTCGACGGGGTACGTCGCCTCACCGCCTTGCGCTGCGACGTCCTCGGAGCTCACTGAGAACCAGTTCTCGTTGTAGTCACCGGGAATAGCGTCGGTCTTTATCCGCAAATCCGACGAGCCGAAGTTGTGCCAGACATCCCTTGAGGTCACATTAATATCGATTCGCTGGTCAGCGGGCACGATCAGTTCACCCCGTTCGGTGTGCCCGTTCGGGTACTCGTACTCCCACCCGTACTGGTAGCCTTCGACCATGATCTCGATGTCGCCCTCGTCGCCGGTGTCCGGTCCGTCCTCGACGTAGAGGAGTAGCCCGTACGAGTACACGACGAGGCTGATGACGACGATCGCGCTCAACCCGAACGAGAGGAAGAGCTTCTTCGCTTTCGGACCGCCCTGTCCCGTGGGGAGCTCGCCGACGACCGGCGCGTCGAACTCTTCGTCCGACCGGTTCCCGTCGTCGCGGTACTTGTACACGTTCCACAGCGTGTACGCCACGACGATGGTGCCGACGAGGGTGCCGAGCGCGAGGAAGACGAAGAAGATCTCGTCGAAGACCTCCGCCTGTGCGCGCCAGTCACTCCCCTGTTGTAGGATAACTGGATCTATCATGTTCGTCTGTCTGCCCTTGTACCTCCCTTGGCGATGGTACACTTATCTCTTGTGTAGCGGGCCGGGCGATCGGACGAGAGAGGCAGCGATTCAGGTACCCGAGCGGAGCCGGAGCCGCTCCGCCGACGAACCCGGCGACGGTCGAGCGGGACACGCAGCGAACGGCACGGGCGCACGTGTCGGAACGCGGGGAACTCGCGCGTCGAAGGGTATTTGTACGCGCGAACGGAGGCCCTAACAACGGATATCCATGACATCACTAACCCTCTTGAGTACGGGGCTGATGGGCCTCCTCGTCGTCGCCACCTTCGTCGCGGTCGCCGAGATCGGCGCGAAGCGAGCGGCGCCCGGTCGCGACGGCGACGGCGGTAGCTACGAGGCGATCGTCGAGACGCTCGGCGACATCGCCCGGACGCCAGTCGTGTGGGCGATCTCGTTCGTGGGCGTCACCGTCCTCTTCGGCGGCAGCATCATCCTCGGCGTCGGGAGCTTCGGTATCCCAGAGGGGCTCGCCGGCACCCTAGTGAACGTCGCGTACCTGATCGTCGGGCTGCTCCTCGTTGGCTTCGTCTTCCTCGGCGCGTACTTCGCGACGCGGAGCCGCGGACTCGGAAACGCGCACGGCGTCGCCGCCGGCACCCTCGCGACCGGCGCCGCGTTCCTCGTCCTCGTCACGGTCCAGCTTCTCGTCGGCGTCGTCGGCTGATCGACGGGAAACGCGTTCTCTTCCCGGCGAAACCCTTCGACCGTCAGCGCCCGCTCTCGGCGCCGGAACCGCGGAGCCCGTCGTCGAGCCCGAGCCCGACGCGCGAGCCGTACCGGTCCCACACGACGACGAGGGACGGCACGAGCAGGATCGAACAGAGGTAGGCGTAGAACACGCCCAGCGCGAGCAGGACGCCGAAGTCGCGAAGCAGGGGGATCACCGCGAGCCACAGGACGCCAAGCCCGGAGACCGTGGTGAGCATGCTGCCTGTGAGCGCGCCGCCGGTCCCGGCGATGGTGACGTCGAGCGCCTCGTCGATCGGGAGCCCCTCTTGATACTCGTCGACGAACCGGTGGACGAAGTGGACGGTGTAGTCCACCCCGAGCCCGATCGACACCGAGAGGATGGGGGCGTTGATCGGCGTCAGCGGGATGTCGAACAGCCGCATCGACCCGATGAGCAGCCCGACGGTGACGAGGACGGGAACGAGGTTCAGGAAGCCGTAGACGGCCTTCCCCTCCAAGTACGCGTACGACAGCGCCAAGAACAGCGCCGTGAGCCCGAAGGCGGCGAACAGGCTCCGGATCGCCGACTCGGTCAGCAGGTCGATCACGGCCTCGTTGACCACGAGGGAGCCGGTCGGCACCGCTTCGAGCGGCGTGCGCTCGGCGAGGTCGCGCACGTCGGCGACCGCCTCGGAGTCGTCGACGCCCGGTTTGATCGTGAAGTCGACGCGCGCGCTGCCGCGGTCGGCCGCCACGTATCCTCGGGCGCGGCTCTCCGCGGAGGAGTCCAAGAGCGCGTCGTACACCTCGTCGACGTTGCGGTCGGGCACGCCGTTCCCGAGGCGGTCGTTGCGCTCTACCAACGCCGCGAACTCGGGGTCACGCGACGCGCGGTCGTCGATCACGGTGACGACGCTCGTCGCCTGCGCGCGGCGC
Source organism: Halorubrum sp. SD683 (assembly GCF_002135045.1). Taxonomy (NCBI): domain Archaea; kingdom Methanobacteriati; phylum Methanobacteriota; class Halobacteria; order Halobacteriales; family Haloferacaceae; genus Halorubrum; species Halorubrum sp. SD683. The sequence goes on along the minus strand of NZ_NEWJ01000021.1, from coordinate 15,010 downwards.
TCGTCGGTCGTCGCGAAGGTCTCCGGCGGGTTCCGCGCGGTCCGGTCGATCAGTTCCAGGGCGTCGTCGTCTCTCACCGACTGGTCGATGTACAGCGTCACCGACCCCACGAAGTCCTGTTCGAACTCCTCCTCGAACAGCGTCAGCACGTCGAGGAACGTGTAGTCGGTCGGCGCGAACGGCTCTGGCAGCTCCGCGTACGTCTCCAACCGGTCTTGATCCGGGAAGAAGGCCTCCTGCGAGAACTCCGTGTCCACGCCGGAGCCGTAGGCGCCGCCGGCGGCGCCGCCGAGGAGGAGGAGCACGACGACCGCGACCGGAGCGATCCGCGAGAGGTCGACGCCGACGCGGAGGACGCGCGCGATCCGCGAGCCGCCGGTGCCGAGCGCGCTCGTGCCGAACTCCGGGATCGGGAGCCCCTCGCGCCACCGGTCAGAGAACACCTTCGCGGCCGGGAGGAAGACGCCGAAGATGATCAGCGTGAACGTGATCCCGGCGGCCGCGACGATCCCGAAGTCGCGGTTGGGGTCGAACGGGCTCGCGACGTTGGAGACGAGCCCGAACACGGTGGTGATCGTCACAAGCAGGAAGGCGATGAGCAGCTGGTCGGTCGTGGTCCGCATCGACCGCTCGATCCCGGCCCCGGTCGCCCGCTCCTCGCGGTAGCGGTTGACGATGTGGATGCCGAAGTCGATCCCGACCGCGAGCAGGAGCGGAAACACCGTCACGAGCGAGTTGGAGAAGGGGATCCCGGCGTACCCCATGAACCCGAACGTCCACAGGAGCGACATGAGCAGTGCTGACAGCCCGATCGCCATGTCGAACGGGTCGCGGTACGAGAAGATCAGGAATCCGACGATCAGGATGAGCGCCGCCGGAAAGACGATGATCGCGGTGTCGGTCAACAGCGCGGTTATCTCGGACTGGAGGACGCCGTCGCCGAAGAGGATCGCGTTCTCGCCGGCGACGTTACCCGGGACGGAGTCGACGACGTCGACGCTGCGGGTCTGGAGCTCCGTCACCCGCGCCGTCGTCGCCGACGCCGGAAGGTCGTACGTGATCCCCACGATCGCGGTGTCGGCCGCCTGCGCGGTGGGGTTGTAGTCGACGGACACCTGCGCCGCGATCGCGCCCGTCGCGTCGGCATCGGCGATGGCGGCCCGCAGTTCGGCGGGCGTCGCCTCGGCCACGGCGTCGCGTCGCTCGGCCGCGCTCGCGGCGGTCGAGTCCAGCTGTCGGGCGACCGCGTCGGCGTGGCTCGACGTCGACGCGACCCGGAGCGTCGACCGCGACTCCAGCCGGTGTTGGGTCTCCAAGGTCCGTAGCAGCGCGTCGCGAGAGAGGACGTTGTCGTCGGAGACGATCACCTGCGCGGAGGTGGCGGAGCCGCCGATCGACGTCTCGAACTCCTCGTCGATGTCGTCGAGCGCCCGCTGTGCGGGGATGTCCTGCGTGAACTGGTCCGTGCCGGCGTTCGTCTCGATGCCGGTCAGACCGCCCGCGAACGCGGCGGTCACGAGGATGAAGACCGCGATGACCGCCAGCGGCCGCTCCGTGACGACGCGGTCGATCTCCTCGATCAGCCGGTCGACGGCGGTCACGGTCGCCCCGCTGTCCGACGTTCACTCGTCGGCGACGGAAGGCTGGCCGACGGGGAGCGAAGGCGGTGGCGCTCCGTCGCGCGAACGGTGGCGTGTCCCCTCATCGGATCACCGCCGTCGGTACCAGACGGCGCCGCCGGCCGCGGCGACGACGAGCAGGGCGGCGACGGCGATCAGGCCGACGGGGCGCTCGCCGTCGTCGACGGCGGCGGTCACCGTGACCGGGACCTGCGTGATGTCGGAGATGCGGTCGTTGCCCCGCTCGTCCTCGTACCGGAAGTCGAGCTCGATCGGGTGGTCCTCGACGCTCGCCCCCGAAGCGGCGGACACCTCGAACCAGATCTCAGCGGACTCGCCGGGTTCGAGCTCGTCGACGAACGCCTCGTCGTTGACCGCCGTCAGCGGGCTGTCGGCGTAGAGTCCGGCGTTGATCGAGGAGAGCGTCTCCGGCCGCCGGTTCGTGATCGTGGCGTTGATTCGGCGGGTCTCGCCCGCCATGACGGTGGCATTCTCGACGGCCAGTTCGAACTCGGGCTGCCGGGGCGCCACCTCGACGCGGCGGGTCTTCTCGACCGAGAGCGTCGCGTCGCCGCTGTCGTACTCGGTGGTGAACCGGAACTGTCGGGGGCCGGGGTCGGCGCTCCCGCTCACGTCGGCGTCGAAGGTGAAGGTCGCCGACTCGCCGGCCGGGATCGTCGGGAGCGCGTACCGGCTCTCGCCGAGGCTCACGCGGTTACTCCCGGAGTCCGCGACGAGGACGGCGTTCTCGACGTCGAGCGGGCCCTCGTTCGTGATCGTGCCGGAGACCGTGCCGGAGTACCCGACTTCGAGCGTGCCGGAGACGTTGCGCAGCGCGAACGACTGCTCACGGATCGGAACGACGCCGGCGCGGGCGGCCGCCGCGGTCGCGTCGATTCCGTTCGGGTCGCGGTAGTCGACGGTCGAGGAGAGCGCGTAGGCGCCGCCGGGGAACGACTCCGCCACGGAGGAGTCGAACGTCACCGTCCGGTTCTCGCCGGGCGCCCAGTCGCCGACGAACGCCTGCCCGCCGCCCTGCCCGAGGGTGACGCCGGGCGCGGTCGTGGTGCCGGAGACGACCGCGTCGCGCGCGGTCTCGTCGCCGACGTTCGACAGCGTGACGGCCACGTCGCCGCTGCCGCCGACCTGCGCGTCGGTGTCGGTCTCGATGACCGCGAAGCGGGCGCCGTCGTCGACGACGATGGTCAGGTCGAAGTCCTCGATCCCGCGGCGGTCCTTGTGGTCGTTGAACTCGGGGATGATCTCGAAGGTGTACCGGTAGCGGGCCGTCGCCTCGACCTCGTACCGGCCGTCGGGCACGTCGTCGGGCACCGTCACGTCGAGCGGCACGGAGACCGGGCTCGCGGCGGTCCGAACGTCTCCGACCGGGATCTTGCCGTCCTCCACGTCGATCGGCACGCCGCCGTCGTCGATCTCGAGGGTGAGCCCGCGAGCGGTGGTGACGCGGGAGTCAAGCTGGTTGCCGATCGACATCTCGCCGGTGTTGACGATGTCGATCGTGAGGGTCGACTCGGCGCCGCTCGGAACCGTCCGCTGGGTGGCGAACAGTTCCAGCACGGGCGACCCGCGGACCTGTCTGGGGGTCGGATTCGACTCCGTCTGCGCGACGGTGCCGTCGGCGGTCGGACCGTCGACTCCCGACAACGCGGCGACGTCGCCGCCGGACGGCGCGCCCGCGCTCGGCGCCGCGGCGCCGGCGAGCGAGACGCCGACGAGCAGTGCGCTCGCCGCGACGACGGCGAGCGCGGCCGTCGCGAGCCGCGTCGGCCGGCTCATCGGTCACCTCCGCCGTCGCTTGGGGTGCGTTTGGTCGCGAACGGCGACCGGTCGTACCGCGGCGGAGCGTGACGAGTCATAGGTTCCTGTCAGTCGCCATCGACATAAGCGTGCTGAATGAACGTTCAATCAGGGCCGATATATAGTCGGCGCCAGTATCCAGAACATGGACGGACCGTTCGCGGAGCCGACGAGCACGCGGGAAGCGATCCTCGGCGCGGCGTTCCGCGCGCTCCGGAAGCACGGGTACGCGAGCGTCACGATCCAGCGGATCGGCGACGAGTTCGACAAGAGCCCGTCGCTGGTGTACCACCACTACGACGGCAAAGACGACCTGCTCGTCGACCTCATGGGGTTCCTGCTCGACGAGTTCGAGGCCTCGATTTCCGACAGCGGCGACCCCCCGCCCGTCAGCGGCGGCGACTCGCAGCCGGTCGACGAGTCGGCTCCGAGCGCGAACAGCGACGGCGCCGAGGCGCCTCCGGAGCGCTCGGCCCGGGACGAGCTCGACATCTACCTCACGGCAGCGGTCGATCCCGCGTCCCTCGACGGCGCCTACGCACCGGACGCGCAGTTCGTCACGGTGATGACGGAGCTCCGCGCGCAGGCCGCGAACGACGAGGCGTACCGCGAGCACTTCGACCGCAGCGACCGGGTCTTCGGCGAGTACCTAGAGCGGCTCGTCCGCGAGGCCGCGGCCGAGACGGAGGCGCCCGACGGGCACGCAGCGGGAGCCAGCCCACCATCGGTACCTGTTGAGGAGGTCGTCGCGACCCTCCAGACGTTCGCGACCGGGGGGATGTTCCGCTGGACGACGACCAACGGGGGAGCCTGGGTCGACGACTCCCGCGCCGGGATCGACGGGTACCTCGAACGGGTCCTGCCGCTGGTGGAGACGGACGAAGCGGACTGAGTTCGCTCTCGGCGGCGACTGGCCTCGTTTCCGGCGGCTGCCGGGAGGAAGGGGACCGGTTCAGCGGTCGGTGACGCCGTCGGCGTCCATCCTGGAGACCTCCTCTTCGAGCCACTCGCGGAGCCACTTCACGCGTTTGATCCGCTGGTGGGCGATGCTCTCGGCGGTGTCGGAGACGACGCGGTCGGTATGGTCGTGCGCTCGCTGGAGCACGCGGTCGACCATCTTCGCGGAGTCCATGTGCGTGCGCGACTCGTACCCCATGCGCAACAGCATGAGGACCGCGCCGTTGGCGCCGACCTTGTCGAGCACGTCGGCCTCGATCAGACACCGGCTCTCGAGGGGCACGTCGTCGAGGTCGCCGGTGTACGAGTGGTCGACGACCGCCCCGCACACCTCCTCGATGAACGACTCGGGGTAGTTGCCGCGGCTCTGGAGGTACTCGCGGGTGACGCGCGCGCCGGCCTCCGCGTGGACGTCCTGCTCCGCCTCCAGCTTGGCGACGTCGTGAAAGACGGCCGCGACGCGGACCACGTCCACGTCGGCGCCCTCCGCCTCGGCGATCTCTGTCGCGAGGTCGACGACGTTGAGGATGTGGTTGAACCGGTACGACGCCGAGTGCCAGGGGTACCAGCGCATGCGCCCGCCGTCGTCCTCGCTCTCGACGCTGGCCGCGAGGTAGTCGCGGACGAAGCCTTTCATCTCCTCGAAATCCTCGTCGCTCACCTCCGTTTCCTTAATTTCGACGCCCACCGGGACCACCTCGGGCGAAAAGATCGTGATTCATTACCGTAGGCGAGGAGCGTTTCGGTCTTAGGCGTTACGACGGAGTCTTCGGGCGCGAGACGGCCGTCGCTAGCGGCCGCCTTCCGGCGATGCGGCGAGCGTTGACGCGACGCGAGACGCTTAACAGGGTCGCGGGCGCACCGACTGCTATGTTGAGTCCCTTCGGGAACGACGACCGCGCTCGGTTCCAGCGGGCCGCGGCGGTGAACGTCGCAGGCAACGCGGCGAAGATAGCCGTCGTGGGCGCGACGGGGCTCGCGTTCAACAGCGTGGCGCTGCTGGCCGACGCCGCGCACTCCGTCGCCGACCTCGTCGCCAGCGCGGTCGTGTTCGTCTGGGGGGGATCGCGGTACGAGAGCGCCGACGAGACGCACCCGCACGGCCACCAGCGGATCGAGCCGCTGACGGCGCTGTTCGTCGGCGCGACGGTGGCGGTCCTCGGGCTGCTCCTGTTGCGCGAGTCCGTGCTCGGGTTCGTCGGCCCGGTGGAGGTGCGGGCGAGCCTCCTCCTCGTCGGGGCGCTGCTGTTCGCGATGGCGGACATGTACCTGCTGTATCGGTACACGGAACTGGTGAACGCCGACCTGGGCTCGACGGCGCTCGCCGCCCTCGCAGTCGACTGTCTCAACGACATCTACACCACGATCGCCGCCCTGGTCGGCGTGTTCGGCGTGTTCCTGAACGTGCCCGTTCTCGATCCCGTCGCCGGCGCGCTCGTCAGCCTCCTCGTCGTCTACCAGGGGATCGAGATCGGCCGCGAGAACGTCACGTACCTCGTCGGGGGCGCGCCGCCGCCGGGCGACCGCGAGCGCGTGGTCGCCGCCCTCCGCGACAACCCCGCCGTCGAGGGCGTCCACGACCTGACCGTGTTCTACGACGGAACCGACCTGGAGGTCGAGGTCCACGTCGAGGTCGACGGGGAGATGACGCTCCGAGAGGCCCACAGCGTGGAGACGGAGCTCGTCACGACCCTGCGCGGACTGGAGGACGTCGGCGACGTCCACGTCCACCTCGATCCGTCCGGCCTCGGCGAGTGGAAGGACGCGCCGGAGGCGCCCGACTCCGCGGCCGATCGCGGGGACGACGCCGGCCCGCGAGAGTGACCGTCGGTGGGGGTCCAAAACCGCCGGTGTCGTGCGGGTTTTGCCCCCTCGTCACGTACAGATCGGTATGCTCGGTCGCCGCTGGCTGGAGATGACGTGGCGGGACGGACTGTTCGCACACTGGCCCGTCGACCCGTCGACCGTCGCCGCGGCGCTGCCCGACGGGCTCTCGGTCGCGACTCACGACGGCGACGCGTACCTCGGCGTCGTCCCGTTCGTGATGGAGGACATCCGTCCGCGCGGGGTCCCGCGAGGGCTGTCGTTCCCCGAACTCAACCTCCGGACCTACGTCGAGGGGCCGAACGGTCCCGGCGTCTACTTCCACAGCCTCGACGCCGACGATCGTCTCGGCGTCGCGGTCGCCCGCGGGCTATTCCGGCTCCCGTACTACCGCGCCGAGACCGACGTTCGGGGCACCGCGACGAGCGGCGGCGCGGGGCAGGGAGGCGTCGACGCGGACGCGCGCGACGCCGTCCGCTTCGCGAGCCGTCGCGTCCACGAGGGCGTCCCGCACGCGCGGTTCGACGCGACCTACGCGCCGGCCGGCGAGGCGTTCACCCCGGATATCGGGTCGCTGCCGGCGTTTTTACTGGAGAACTACCGGTTCTACACCGCGGGAGAGAGCGGGCGGCTGTACGTGGGCGAGATCGAACACGACCCGTGGACGCTGCGGCCGGCCGAGGCGGATATCCGGGCGAACACGCTGTTCGCGGCGAACGGCTTCGAGGCCCCCGACGGCGACCCGATCCTCCACTACGCCGAGCCGATCGCGGTCACCGCCGACCGGATCAGGCGGGCCTGACGCCGAGCGGAGCGTCCGCGGCCGGAAGCGACCGCGACCGGCCGGCTACGGGAACAGCCCGCGGTACTCGTGAGCCTTCGCGGTGCGCTCCAAGGCGAGCGTGTAGGCGGCGGTCCGCAGGTCGGGGAGCTCCTTCGTGTCGTACTGTTCGACGGTCTTGTCGAAGGCGCTCCCGATGCGCCGCTCAAGCTCGGCGTTGACCGTCTCCAGCGGCCACGAGAACTCCTGCGCGTTCTGGACCCATTCCAGGTAGGAGACGATGACGCCGCCCGCGTTCGCGAGGATGTCCGGCACGACCTGGATGTCGCGCTCGGTGAGCGCCTTGTCGGCCGCGACGGTCGTCGGGCCGTTCGCCGCCTCGACGACCGCCGACGCACGGAGGTCGTCGACGTTGTCGGCGGTGATCACGCCCTCGACGGCGGCCGGGATGAGCACGTCGACGTCGAGCGTGAGCAGCTCCGCGTTGGTGATCTGGTCGGGGTCGTCCCAGCGGGAGTCGGCGGTGCTCGCGCCGCCGCGGATCTCGCCCGCGACATACTCTTCGACCAGTCCGCCGGCGTCGACGTGCGCGCCGAGCGCGGCCACGTCGAGCCCGTCGGGGTCGTAGGCCGCGCCCGACACGTCCGAGGTGGCGACCACGTTGGCGCCCCCCTCGTCGAGGAGTCGGGCCGCGTTCGACCCGACGTTCCCGAATCCCTGAATCGCGATCGTCGCGTCCGACAGGTCGCGGTCGAGGTACTCGAAGAGCCGCTCCGTGACGAGCGAGACGCCGCGACCGGTCGCCTCCACGCGACCCGGCGTTCCGCCGATCTCAAGCGGCTTCCCGGTGACGACCTGCGGGACGGAGTACCCCTCGTACATCGAGTAGGTGTCCATCATCCACGCCATCGTCTGCGGGTTCGTGTTCATGTCCGGCGCGGGCACGTCGATCTCGGGACCGATCATCCGACGGATCCCCTCGGTGTACCGCCGGGTGAGCCGTTCGAGGTCGCGTTCGGTGAGGTCTTTCGGTTCGCAGATCACGCCGCCCTTGGCGCCTCCGTACGGGAGGTCGACCAGGGCAGTCTTCCACGTCATCCACCCGGCGAGCGCCTCGACCTCTCGCTGCGTGACCGTCGGGTGGAACCGAACGCCGCCCTTGAACGGCCCGCGGGCGCTGTCGAACTGACAGCGGTACCCCTCGAACACCTCGACCTCCCCGGACTCCAGCTCCACCGGGAGCGTCACCTTCAGCGTGCGTTCCGGGTGCTTGAGCCGCTCGAACACCCCGTGGTCCACGTCTGCGTACTCCTCGGCGCGGTCCATCTGGGCGAGCATGTTCTCGAACGGATCGTCGGCCATGGCGACCACGACTCGATCGTTCGTGATATTGGTTTCGGCAAGTTTCTCCTTTGATAAATGATAACAATCACGGCAATCGACGCCCGCGGATCGGCGCTCGCACGTCGAAGCCTTCCGGCCACGTCCGACCGGACTTATACGTCGGGGGGAACAAGCCGCGGACATGACAAACGGACACGCGACGGGGGACCGTCGATGACGGCACAGACGCTCCATCCCCGAGTCCAGGTCGTGTGGGTCCTCCGCGCGGTGCTGCTGTCTGCGCTCGTCACCGCTCCCTTCGTCGGCGGCGCGTACTTCGAGTACCTCCCGCGGTGGGCACCGGTCGCCGTCGGGGGGGTCGTCCTGACGCTCACCGTCGCCCACGCGCTGTTGCGGTACCGACGCTGGAGCTACGAGATCCGCGAGGACGCGATCTACCTCGACCGCGGGGTGGTCACGCAGGTCCGGACGACGGTGCCGCTGGTGCGGATCCAACACGTCGACTCCCGCCGCGGCCCGGTCGAACGGACGGTCGGGCTCGCCTCCTGCGTGGTGTACACCGCCGGATCGCGGGGCGCGGACGTGCGGATCCCGGGACTCACGCCGGACGGCGCGAGCGACCTCCGCGAGGAGTTGAAGCGGCTGGCGATCCGCGCCGACGGGGAGGACGCGGTGTGAAGCTGGCGCCGCAGTCGGTCCCGTACCGCGCGCTCCAGAAGGCGGCCGGGACCGCCGTCGCGCTGTTCGTGATCGTGAACAGCGGCGGCTTCGGGCTCCCGTTGGCGGTCGGCGGGGGCGCCGCCATCCTCCTCGTCACGTTCGCCTACGAGGTCGCGTACTACCGCCGGTTCGAGTACGTCCTCACCGAGGACACGCTCGACATTTCCTCCGGCGTCATCTCGCGACGCGAGCGGGAGATCCCGTACCGGCGGATCCAGAACGTCGACGTGAGCCGCGGCGTGATTCAGCGGGCGATCGGCGTCGCCGCGGTCGACTTAGAGACCGCCGGCGGCTCCAGCACCGAGGGGTCGATCCGCTTCGTCACGCCCGACGAGGCGACGCGGCTCCAGCGCGAAGTCCAGCGCCGGAAGTCCGGACGCGCCCGCCGAGACGATGACGGCGAGGCGTCGGGGACCGACGCCGACGCGGTCGACCCCGGTGAAGACGACGCGTTCGGCCCCGACGAGGAAGTGTTGTTCGCCATCTCGCCCGGCGAGCTCGCCATGGTCGGCGCGCTGTCGTTCGACGGGCGCCTGATCGGGCTGCTGGCGTTCCTCAGCTCCGGGTCGTTCCCGGTGCTGTCGAGCTTCCTGCCGGAGACCTCGGCCGCCGCGCTGACCGCGACCGCGATCGTCGGGGTCGCGGCCCTCTTCATCGCGTCGTGGCTCATCGGCGCGGGCGTCGCCTTCTCGAACTACTACGGGTTCCGGCTCTCGCGGGCCGGCGACGAGCTGCGCTACGAACGCGGGCTGTTCCGGCGATACAGCGGGTCGATCCCGACGGAGAAGATCCAGGCGCTGCGGATCACCGACAACCCCGCCAAGCGCGCGCTCGGCTACGCGAGCCTCTCTATCGAGACGGCGGGATACGCCCCCGGACAGGGGAGCGAATCGGGCAACCAGTCCGCCGTCCCGATCGCCGCCACCGACCGCGTCTACCGGCTCGCACACGAGGTCGAGTCGTTCGGGACGCCGGAGTTCAACCGCCCGCCGAAGCGGATCCGCTGGCGGTACGTCATCCGGTACACGCTGATCGTCGGCGTCCTCACCGGGATCGCGTACGGCGTGAACTGGTACGTGTCGCCGTCGATCCCCTGGTACGGGGCGGCCGCCCTCCTCCTCGCCGTCCCGCCCGCGGCGCACCTGAAGTGGAAACACCGCGGCTACTGGGTCGGCGAGGACCACCTCCTCACGCGGAACGGGTTCTGGAGCCGGACCGTCGCCGTCGTCCCGTACTACCGGATCCAGAACGTGATCGACAGCCGGACCGTGTTCCAGCGCCGGTGGGGCGTGGCGACGATCGTTGCCGACACGGCGGGCACCGGTTCGCTGACCGGCAGCGACGCGGCCGCCGTCGACTTCGAGGTCGGCGAGGCCGAGGCGCTGAAGCAGACCCTCACCGAGCGCCTCGCGACCGCCGTCGCGGCCCGCCGAAGCGACGGGGCCGACTCCTTCGAATGGCTCGACGGCGACGACGGGGGAGAGGACGGAGTCGACGAGACGGACGGAAGCGTCGGGAGTCGCACAGAGGAGGGGAAGCCCGCCGAAGACGAGGAGCCCCCTGGAGGCGAGAAGCCCGCGGGAGACGAGAGGGGCGGCGTCGACGAGGGTGGCGTAGGGAGCGAGGACGCCGGCGACGAACCCGACGACGACGTGGTCGCCGACGCCGAGGCGGACGACGTTGCGAGCGAGGCGTCGTCCGAGGAGGACCTCGATATCCCCGAGGACGGCGTCGTCCGGCCCGACTTCTCGCCGAGCGATCGCGATTACTCGGAGCCCGCGGAGCGGATCGACACCGGAGAGTACGCGGTCGACCAGAACCCGTCGGACGCCGACGTGGCGCACGGGCCGGGATCCGGCGAGGAGCGCGAGGCAGACGGAGACGCGGCGGACGGCGATCGCGACATCGCGGACGGCGACCGCGACGGGGAGGGCGAGACTCCAGACGACCGCTGAGGGGCGTGGCCCGCGCGGCCCCGCCCGCTCACTCGTCGAGGAGCTGTTGTGCGATCGTGTTGCGGAGCACTTCGCTCGTTCCCTCGTATATCTCCGAGAGCTTGGCGTCGCGGTAGAACCGCTCCGCGGGGAAGTCCTTGGTGTAGCCGTAGCCGCCGTGGATCTGGATGCCCTCGTTGGCGACCTCCCGGGCGATCTCCGAGGCGTACAGCTTCGCCTGCGCGGCCTCCTTGATGTAGTCCTCGTCGCGCATCTTCAGGTCGGCCGCCTCGTGCATCAGCAGCTCCGCCGCGCGCGCCTTCGTGTCCATGTCGGCGAGCTTGTGCTGGATCGCCTGGAAGTCGGAAATGGGGCGGTCGAACTGTTCGCGCTGTTGGGCGTAGGATTTCGCCTCGTTAAGTGCCGCGCGCGCAATCCCGACCGACCGGGCCGCGATGGTGATGCGCCCGCCGTTGAGCGTCTTCAGCGCGTGGACGAACCCGTCGCCCTCCTCGCCGAGCAGCCGGTCCTCGGGGATCCACATGTCGTCGAACCGGAGCTCCGCGGTCGGACATCCCTTGTCGCCGAGCTTGTCCTCCGTCCCCTCGACGATGAACCCGTCGTCCTCCTCGGGGCGCACGACGAACGAGGAGATGCCGTTCCGGCCGGCGTCGGGGTCGGTCTTGGCGAACAGGGTGACCGTGTCAGCGACGGAGCCGTTCGAGATCCAGAGCTTGCCGCCGTTCACGACGTAGCCGTCGCCGTCGCGTTCCGCGGTGGTCGACATCGCCGGCACGTCGGAGCCGGCCTCCGCCTCCGAGAGGGCGAACGCGCCGATGTCCTCGGCGGTGTTTAACGCGGTGAGGTACTCCTGCTTCTGGGCCTCGTCGCCGAACTCGTAGAGCATGTTGCCGGCCAGCGAGGTGTGGGCGGCGACGACCGTCCCGAGCCCGCCGGAGCCGCGGGAGATCTCTTCGAGCCCGATCGCGTAGCTGTGGTAGTCGAGGCCCGCGCCCTCGTACTCCACCGGGAACGGCATGCCCATGAGACCGAGGTCGGCCATCTCCTCGACCAGGTCGGCGGGGAACTCGTCGGTCTCGTCGATCTCGGCCGCGCGCGGAACGACCTCCTCGTCGACGAACTCCGCGACGGTGTCGCGTATCTGACGCTGCTCTTCGGTGAGCGTGAACTCCATACCCGAGCCTTTGGCCGGGCGGACTTAGCCGTTTCCACACGATTGTACACGGGTCGTCGGTTCGTCGGAGCTAACGGGAGTCGAGTCGTGCGATTTCGGCCGCCCGTCCCGCGGTCGACGCCCGGCGGACGTTCCACGAGGGTTTTTATGCGTTGTGCCGTAAATACCGGCAACTGAATGAGCGGACGAGAACACGGCCCCGGCGAGGCCGACCTCGAGTGGTGTCACGAGGCGGTCCAGGGGGTCTCGCGGACCTTCGCGCTGACTGTCGACGTGTTAGAGGAGCCGATGGCGTCGCAGATCTGCGTCGGCTACCTCCTCTGCCGCGTCGCCGACACGGTCGAGGACGCGGGTCATATCCCGCCGGACGCCCAGAGCGACGTGTTGCGGACGTACCGGCGATCGATCGATCCGGACGACGAGACGGACATCGCGGCGTTCCGCGCGTCGGTCGACGAGTGGCTGCCCGCGGAGCGCGACGACGACTGGACCGTCGTCGCCGAGGCGCCCACGATCGCTGCGACGTTCGAAGAGCTCGACCCGGAGGCCCAGGATGCCATCGTCCCGCCGGTGTTGGAGATGGTCGACGGGATGGCGATGTTCGTCGAGCGTCACGCGACCGAGGGCGGACTCCGCATCGACGACCGCGACGAGTTGGAACAGTACTGCTACTACGCGGCCGGCACCGTCGGCAACCTCATCACGAACCTGCTCACCCGCGGCGACCTCACCGAGGAGCGCGCGACGCGACTGCGGGAGACCGCCGAGGAGTTCGGCCTCCTCCTCCAGCTCGTCAACGTCTCGAAGGACGTCTACGACGACTACACCGAGGAGAACAACGTCTACCTCCCTGCCGAGTGGCTCGAGGCCGAGGGCGTCGAGCAGGAGCGCGTTGTCCACCCCGAGAACCGCGAGTCGTCCGCGCGGGTCGTCGGCCGGACCGCGGACTACGCCCGCTCGTTCCTCGACGACGCGCAGGCGTACCTGGAGACGATGCCGCTGTCGAACGGGAACACGATGGAGGCGTGGACGGTCCCGTACCTGCTCGCGGTCGGTACCCTCCGAGAGCTCGGGACCCGCCCGGAAGACGCGCTCACCGAGACCGGCGTGAAGGTGTCCAGACAGGAGGTGTTCGCGGTGATGTCCGCGGCGAGCGACGTCGGCCGCGACTCGCTCGCGGAACTGCGCCAGACCATCGCCCGGACGCCGTTCCCCCGCGCGGTCGGCTCGGCGGACTGAGCCACCGCGCGTCGCCGCCGCTTTCGTTTTTCCCCGGCATCCCTCGTCGCTCACAGCCGCGACCGCGCCCGGGACACCGCGGGAACGCGCACGCCCGTCGTCTCCCCGAGCGCCTCGGCCGCGCTCAGCAGCCACTCCGCGCGCTCGACACGGGAGTCGAGGTCGCCCGGACCGATCCGGTACCGCTCGACCAGCTCCTCGACGGTCGCGCCCCCGATCCACTCGTCTAGGATGCGGGCGGTCTTCACCGACTCCAGCCACCCCTCGAAGTCGTCCGGGTCGGTCATGTCCGTCGTCAGCTGTGCGGCGTTGCTCCGGGCGAACTGGTAGATGTCGGCCCGCTCGGCGTTGCCGAGGTAGGTGTCCTGCATGTCCGGCGTGTCGCAGATCACCTCGAAGGCGGTGAGCGTCGTCGCCTCGGACAGGTCGGCCGCCGCGCGGAGGCCGGCGACGATCCGCTCGCCGGTCTCCGGGCGGACGTACTGCTTCGAGGTCGTCTCGCCGACCGCCGTCGCGACGAGGCGGTAGTCCTCGACCCCGCCTGTCTCCCGCGCGACCATCCCGGCCGCAACGAGGTCGTCGACCGCGACGGCGACGGCGTCGGCGAGCCCGCCCGCCCCCGTCTCCCGCGCGTAGAACGTCCCCTCGAACACGTCGAGGATCTCCGACTCGGTCGCGGCGAACCCCGTCGCGACCGCCGCGAGCACGTGCGTCCGGAGCGCGCCCGGCTCGGCGAGCTGCGACTCGACGGCCTCGGGCTCGCCCTCGACGTAGCGCTCGCGAACCTCCCCTCGAGTGTCGGCGTCGGCGACGAGGACCGCCTCCCCGTGCGGGTCGAGGCCGGGCCGACCGGCGCGGCCGCACATCTGGTGGACCTCGAGCGTCGGGATCCACGCCATGCCACCCTCCCCGTACCGGCGCTGGTCGCGGACGACGACGCGGCGCGCGGGCACGTTGACGCCGGCCGCCAACGTGGGCGTGGCGCAGATACAGGCCACGTCGCGCTCGCGAAACGCCGACTCGACGACGGCGCGGTGACCCGACCGGAGCCCGGCGTGGTGGAACGCGACGCCTGTCCGCAGGCAGTCGGCGAGCTGTCGGCCGGTGAGCGTGCCGTCCACGTCGGTCGCCTCCTCGGCCGCCGCGGCGGCCGCCTCGTCGATCCCCAACTCCGCGGCGAGGCCGTCCTCGGCGAGCCGCTCGGCGAGGTCGACCGCCTCGCGGCGAGAGCGGACGAAGGCGAGGCACTGGCCGCCGTCCGCGACCGCGTCGGCGACCAGCGCGGCCGTGACCTCGGTCGGATCGTTCTCGTCGTCGGCGTCCCCGTCGCCGTCGATTTCGGTCTCGTCGAGGTCGACCGAGAGGCTCGTGCCGTCGTCGAAGTCGACCTCGCCGCCGACGGCGACGCCGGTCCGGAGGTCGACCGGCCGCCACCCGGACTCGACGAGCGCGGCGTCGAGCCAGTCGGCGATCGCCTCGGGGTTGTCGACCGTCGCCGAGAGCGCGACCGTCTGGAGGTCCGGATTCCGGCGTCGGAGCGTCGCCAGCGTCACTCCCAGGGTCGGTCCGCGCACCGTCG